>JAEDIN010000055.1 GCA_016292445.1 Oscillospiraceae bacterium
ACCAGTGACCCCCTGCTTGTAAGGCAGGTGCTCTAACCAGCTGAGCTATGCTCCCTCATTCAGCGGCTTGTTTATTATACTAAAGCTTTAGACGATTGTCAACCTCAAAATTCAACTTTTTACGCTTTTTTAGCGTCGTCAAGCATCCTTCGGAGCTTATCGGGACTAAAGGAATAAACCGTGTCGCAGAACTGACAGCTAACCTCGACAGGCTTACCCTCGTTTATCATGCTTTCAAGCTCATCTGCGCCCACACCGAGAAGGGCATCGGCAACTCGCTCGCGGCTGCAATAGCAGCGATAGCCGACCTCGTCCTCATCGACAATGTGGTAGGGCAGACCCTTGAGCACCTGCTCAAATACAGCCTCAAGACCGTCCTCGGCGAGAATGGTCGTAAGCTGATCCATCATGAAAATGTTGTTTTCAAGAACATCTATATACTCATCAGATGCACCCGGCATGAGCTGGACTATAAAGCCGCCTGCCGCTTTAACGCTCAAATCGGTGTCGATAAGCACACCGAGACCGCAAGCAGAGGGAATCTGCTCACTTTCGAGCATGTATGCGGTCAAATCCTCGGCAATCTCGCCGGAAACGAGTTGAGTTGAACCGATATACGGCTCTTTAAGACCGATATCACGGCTCACGGTGAGCATACCGTCTCTGCCGACCGCACCGCCGACATCGAGCTTGCCGTCAGACCGCAGGGGAAGGTCAACGGCAGGGTTTGTCACATAGCCGCGCACATAGCCCTCGGAGTCGGATACGGCGATAATACTGCCGATTGGACCTCCGCCGTTAATGCGGATTGTGAGACTGCCCTTATCCTCCTTGAGGAGGTTGCCCAGCATGGAGGCTGCGCAAAGCGTGCGACCGAGTGCCGCCGCCGTCGTCGGTGTGCAGTTGTGAATTTGCTTAGCGCGCTGCACCGTAGCCTGTGCGGATATGGCGGACATTTTTATAAAGCCGTCAGCGGCTGTTGCTCTTAAAATTCTATCCATTTTCCTACCTCAATATATGAAGTCAAACGCAATTTAATGTGCTGTGTTTTTCGCTACAACAAAAAGCCTGCCGTCATTTCCCTGCGGGCAATCTGTGCAAAGCTTAATGTTTATAAAGCCGTTGTCGGCAAGCAGATTTTTCAGCCTCTGCGGCTCGTGGGCATATTCGATGTGCTCCTCACTTTCACGCCGCCAAAGTCTGCCGGTTTTTGAGAAAATGTCCATGCCGTAGCACATGAATCCCTCGCCCTCGTCAAAATCGGCCCGCCAGAGACAGAGCATATCCTCGGTCTCGTCAACGAAAATCTCGCCGTCTATGCTGCGAAACCACTCCGGCTTGCGAATATCGAATATGAAAAGTCCGTCGGGGCGAATAAACAGGTGCAGCCTGCGAAAAACCTCGTTAAGCTCCTCGGGCGGTATATAATCCATGCCGTCAAGCGAGCAGATTGCGGCGTCAACAGTGCCGTACAGGTCGAGCTCGGATGCCTCCTGACATAGGAACAGCGGCGGAATACTAACCTCCGCCGCCTTGCAGCTTGCCTGCATGAGCATATCCGGTGATGCGTCGGAGGCAATCATTTCATAGCCTCGCTCCGCCATGAGCCAAGTCAGAGTGCCCGTCCCGCAGCAAAGGTCCAGAACGGTGCGAAATTCTCCGCCGTCGGCGGAAAATTCACGCTCGTAGAAGCACAAAAAATCCTCATACGGCACATCAAGCGTAAGCCTGTCGTACCATGCGGCCAAAGGACCGTATGCCGAACTCATTTCTCTTCCTGCTCTCTGAGACGGTTAAACACTATCTCGTAGCCGTCCTTACCGTACTGAAGCGAGCGGTTAACGCGGCTTATAGTCGCGCTGGACGCACCGGTCTCGGCAAGAATATCGTTATAAATCATGCCCTTCGAGAGACATACGGCGACCTGATAACGCTGCTCCATTGCCTGAATTTCGGTCACGGTGCACAGGTCGTCAAAAAATGCCATACATTCCTCAACGGTGTTGAGGGTAAGAATAGCCTTGTACATATCAAGGTTGCGGGGTTTTCTGTTAAGCTTGTTCATTAAATCTATTTCCTCCATAAAGCGGCAGTTTATCAATTCAGTTTGCTACATTGTACATCATTACATCAAAATTGTAAAGTGCGAAAGTGCTGAATTTTAGCTTGTTAAAAAAGCAGTAAATGTTATAGTTTTCTATTGCTAAATTGTTGATAATGTAATACAATTATAAGCAGAATATAAAGGATGGAGGTATGGATCATGCCGGTATTTGCGGAGATGTCTATGACAACGATTTGGATAATCGCAATGGTAGTGTTCCTCATAATCGAAGCGGTGACTGTGGGTATTGCTTCTATCTGGTTTGCCGTCGGCGCACTTTTTGCAATGGTGACTGCAATGCTCGGCGCCGAGCTTTGGATTCAGATAGCGGTGTTTATCATCGTTTCGGCAGTCACACTGTACTTCACAAGACCGCTGGTCAAAAAGTACATCAACAACAAGGTCGAGCCGACCAATGCCGATATGATAATCGGCAAGGAGTGCCGCGTGGTCGAAACGGTCGATAATATTTCGGGCACAGGTGCTGTGTATGTTGACGGCAAGACATGGACCGCCAGAAGTGCCGATGACGAAGTGATCGGCGAGGGCGAGCTCGTCAAGGCAATACGCATTGAAGGCGTAAAGCTCATAGTATCAAAAACAGCCCCCGAGGCTTAAAAACGGAGGATAGAATATGGATTTTATTATTGGGTGCATAATTGCGATTCTTGCGCTTCTCATCATTGTGAGAAACATCCGCATCGTTCAGCAGAGCAAGGTCATGATAATTGAGCGTGTCGGCAAGTACCAGGCAACATGGGGTACCGGCATCCACCTCAAGATCCCTTTCTTTGAGAGAGTTGCAAAGACCATCTCCCTCAAGGAGCAGGTAGCAGACTTCCCCCCGCAGCCCGTTATCACCAAGGATAATGTCACCATGCAGATCGATACGGTCATCTATTTCCAGATAACCGACCCGAAGCTGTACACCTACGGCATCGAGCATCCCATGGTAGCCATTGAGAACCTGTCGGCAACCACATTGCGTAACATCATCGGCGACCTTGAGCTCGACCAGTGCCTCACCAGCCGTGATATCATAAACGCAAAGATGCGCAATATCCTTGACGAAGCCACCGACCCGTGGGGCATCAAGGTCAACCGTGTTGAGCTCAAGAACATTCTGCCTCCCAGAGAGATTCAGTCGGCCATGGAAAAGCAGATGAAGGCAGAGCGTGAACGCCGTGAAGCCATCCTCCGCGCAGAGGGTGAAAAGCGCGCCGCCATCCTCGAGGCAGAGGGCGAAAAGGAATCTGCCATCCTGCGTGCAGACGCTAAGAAGCAGCAGCAGATCCTTGAAGCAGAAGGCCAGGCAGAGGCTATCCTCAAGGTTCAGACCGCTACCGCAGAGGGTATCCGTCTCATCAACGAAGCAGCACCCGGCGAGGGCGTTCTGAAGATCAAGGCACTCGAGGCATTCACCGCGGCAGCCAACGGCAGAGCCACCAAGATCATCATCCCCAGCGAGATTCAGGGCATCGCCGGTCTTGCAGAGGGTGTTATTCAGTCCGTTAAGGAAGTACCCACCCAGCAGGAGTAATTAATGCTTTATAAATCGGCGGCACTGCCGCCGATTTTTTATATGATGTGAGATGAAAGAAGTAAGAGAATTTTTGATGCGCCACGGTATGAACGCCGACCGTGTCGAGCTTGAGCAATACAGCAAGGCGTTTTACGGGTGCATGAGGCGAGGACTTGACGAGAAGCAAGAGCTTGTACCCATGATACCGACTTATCTGCGCGGCGAGGCGCAGGTGCCGCAAAACCGAAAGGCTGCGGTCATCGATGCCGGCGGCACGAATTACCGTACCGCGCTTGTGAGTTTTGAAGAATCGGGATGTCGGCTCGAAAAGCTCGAGCGCAGTCAGATGCCGGGAACGACCAAGCCTGCTGAGTGGCAAGAGTTTATAGCCCGAACCGCAGACGGTATTGAGCCGCTTTTGAGTCAAACGGACTTGATAGGCTTCTGCTTTTCCTATCCTGCCGAGGTCACTCCGGATATCGACAGCAGAGTGCTTAGCTTAACAAAGCAGGTAAAGCTCATAGGTGCGGAGGGACGCCTGCTTGGTGCCGACCTCAATGCGGAGCTTGAACGCCGAGGACTCGGCAAAAAGAAAATCGTTGTACTCAACGATACTCCGGCGACACTCTTAGGCGGCTCTGCGCTGCCGGACAAGGGAAAATACGGCGGTTTTATCGGCATGGTCGCAGGCACAGGTGTAAACACCTGCTGCATGCTGCCGGAAGAAAAGATTGGCAAGCTCTGCTCGATAAGCAGTGAAAAAATGCTCATAAATCTTGAATCCGGCTCATTTGACGGCTTTCCGAGGGGCGACTTTGACCTTGAACTTGATGCAGCTTTGCCCGATACGGGGCATTACATCGGCGAAAAGCTCTGCTCCGGCGCATATCTGGGCGAGGTCTGCCGCTATACGCTGCAAGGCGCGGCGAGGGAAGGACTGCTTTCAGAGCAAGCGGCGAAATACATATTTAACCTCGACAGGCTCGATACGCCCACCGCGGACTCGTGGGGCACAGGCAAGCTGCCGGAATGTTTTTCTGAAGCGGACAGAGGCACTGCGGTTTACATAATACGAGAGCTGTTTGACCGCGCGGCGCGCTGTATGTGTTGTAATCTGTCGGCGATTTTACATTTAACAGGCGAGGGCAGGGAGAAGCCCGTGTGCATTTCGGCTGACGGCTCGCTGTTTAAAAAGAGCGCACAGTTCAGACCGATGCTTGAAAAGCACATGGCAAATTATGCCGGAGAGAAGCTCGGACGAAAATTTGAATTTATAACCGGCGAGGAGCTGACGCTCTTAGGAACCGCCGCCGCAGTTTTGCTAAATTAAGCAGATGGGATACCGTCTGCTTTTTTTGATGAGCTTGACAAAGTTGACAGAATAGTTTATTCTAAGCAGGCAAAAATGAGAAAGTTTCTCAAATTGGAGGAGCTATGAGAACGAGCTATCACACACAACAAAAGGCTGCACTGCTCAGGTTTTTGGAAGAAAACGAGCACGAGCATCTTACGATAGACGAGATATTATCGGCGATGGGCGAGGAGGCCCCGGGGAAAAGCACTGCATACAGACTTATCAAAAAGCTCTGCGATGAGGGGCTTGTGCGCCGATTTACCCGCGAGGGGACAACGAGTGCCGTGTATCAGCTTGCAGGCAAGAGCTGCTGCAGCGAGCATCTGCATATTAAATGTGTTGACTGCGGCCTGCTTATACACCTCGATAACGCCGCCTGCGACGCATTGGCAAAGACCACCGGCTTTGTCATTGACGATGAAAAGAGTATGCTTTACGGCCGCTGTGCCGCTTGCGCAGGGAGGTCAAAATGAAGAGACTCTCCGTGATAATACTTGCACTGTGCCTGCTCCTGTGCGGCTGTAATGCAGAGCCCGAGCCTGCGCATGACGCATCAAAGCTGCAAATCGTCTGCACGAGCTTTCCCGCCTACGATTTTGTACGGGAAATTGCCGGCGACAATGCCGAGCTTACGCTGCTGATAAAGCCCGGTTCGGAGGTTCATTCCTATGAGCCGACGCCAAAGGATATGATAAGGATACAGCAATGCGACCTGTTCATTTGCAACGGCGGCGAGTCGGAGCAGTGGGTAGATTCACTCATAACGCCGGAGCTCAACACTATTCATATGATGGACTGCGTAGATGCCGTTGAGGAATCGCACGAGGGTATATATGCCGCCGAGCATGAGCACGGGGAGGAAGTAGAGCTTGACGAGCATGTGTGGACATCTCCGCTCAATGCAATCAGGATCTCCGAGGCAATATGCAATGAGCTGTGTAGATTGGATGAAGCCAACGCAGAGGAGTATACGGCAAGATTTACAGCCTACAAGTCACAGTTGTTGACACTTGACCGCGAATTCAGACAGGCGGTGAAGGATTCCGGCAAGCACACACTGGTGTTCGCCGATCGCTTTCCCATGCGCTACTTTGCGCTGGAATACGGTCTTGACTGCTACGCAGCATTCCCGGGCTGTTCATCGGAAACCGAGCCCTCGGCTAAAACGGTGGCTTATTTAATCGACCGTGTGCGCGAGGATAGTATACCGGCGGTTTTGTATATGGAGTTTTCAAACCAGAAGATGGCGGATGTCATTTGCGAGGATACCGGCTGCAAGAAGCTGCCCTTTTACTCTGCCCACAGCGTCAGCGCGCAGCAGTTTGAGGATGGGGTAACCTACCTTGATCTAATGCGCATGGACCTTAATTCACTCAAGGAGGCACTTGGCTGATGGCACAGATAACTTGCAAGGACTTATCCTTTGCCTATGAAGGCGAAACGGTTCTGAGCGGGATAAACTTTTCAATAGACGCAGGCTCTTACCTCTGCATAGTCGGCAAAAACGGCTCGGGCAAATCTACGCTTATGAAGGGCTTGTTGGGGCTTAAAAAGCCCTCGAGCGGCAGTATAACGCTCGGCGACGGCCTGAAGCAGACCGAGATAGGCTATCTTCCGCAGCAGACCCAGCTCCAGCGTGATTTTCCTGCCTCCGTGTATGAGGTAGTGCTCTCCGGCAGACTAAACTCCATGGGCGGCAGGCTGTTTTACAACGCCGAGGATAAAAAAGCCGCGCAGGAGAATATGGAGCGTCTCGGCATCGAGGATATTAAGGACCGCTGCTACATGGAGCTTTCCGGTGGGCAGCAGCAGCGCGTGCTGCTCGCAAGGGCGATGTGCGCGACGAAGAAGCTGCTTTTGCTCGATGAGCCGGTGACGGGTCTTGACCCGGTTGCAACGAACGAGATGTATAATCTGATAAAGCTCATAAACCTCTGCGACAATACAAGCGTCATCATGATATCGCACGATATCCATGAGGCGGTGCGCTACGCAACCCATATCCTGCACCTCGGCAACCGCCAGCTTTTCTTCGGGACAACGGCACAGTACAGAGAGAGCGACCTTGCACGCAGATTCGTGGGAGGTGGCAGAGCATGATAGAGCTGATAAGAGAGATGTTTTCCTATCATTTCATGACCCGTGCCATCATAGTCGGAGTACTTGTATCGCTTTGCGCGGCACTTTTGGGCGTATCGTTGGTGCTCAAGCGCTATTCCATGATAGGCGACGGACTTTCCCATGTCGGTTTCGGTGCACTTGCCATTGCCGCGGCAGTGAATGTCGCACCGCTTGCACTTGCAGTGCCGGTGGTAGTGGCAGCGGCGTTTCTGCTTCTTAGGATTACCCAGTCAAGCCGTATCAAAGGCGATGCCGCCATCGCACTCATTTCTTCGAGCGCACTTGCAGTCGGTGTGGCGGTCATATCCATGACTACCGGCATGAATACCGATGTGTCAAACTATATGTTTGGCAGTATCCTTTCCTTGAGCCGCGCAGACGCGGTATTGAGCGTTGCATTATCCGCAACAGTGCTTTTAATGTTTGTGCTGCTGTATCCCCGTATATTTGCCGTCACCTTTGACGAGACCTTTGCCAAGGCCACCGGCACAAGCGCGGAGCGGTATAATACGATAATTGCTGTTCTGACCGCCGTTACGGTGGTGCTCGGAATGCGCATGATGGGTGCGCTTTTAATATCGAGCCTCATCATCTTCCCCGCGCTCACAAGCATGCGCCTTTGCCGCAGCTTCAAGTCGGTCGTCGTGTGCTCGGCGATAATATCGGTCGTGTGCTTTGTACTCGGCATGGCGGTGTCTTATATGTTCGAGCTGCCCTCGGGCGCAAGCGTGGTTATAATTAACATCGCCGTATTTTTGCTGTTTTCTATTGCATCATTACTAAAACGCAGGGCATAAAACTGTATAATAGCTACAAATAATCGGGCTTGTTTACCAAAAAACAGGTCCGATTTTTATTCAATTATTCAAGAAAACAGTGAATATTCACAGCAAAATGAATAATATGCAGTAAAATTATTATGAAGTCAAAAAATAATGAATATTTTTTCAAAAAAGTGTTGACAAATGTGAATAATGATGCTAATATAAGCAGCGTTAACAGAAGGCAATGCCAAACTAATTATTAAAACTATTCTGAGAGGTAAATAAAAATGAAAAAATTCGTAGCTCTTATGCTCGCGCTCGTCATGGTGTTCGCACTGTGCGCATGCGGCGGCAATGACGACAA
>JAEDIN010000056.1 GCA_016292445.1 Oscillospiraceae bacterium
TTGGCAGCGGATGAAGGATTCGAACCCTCACAAACGGAGTCAGAGTCCGGTGTGCTACCATTACACAAATCCGCTAAGCGCAAGAGATATTATACTCTGATTTTCGCTTTTGTCAATACCAATTTAGTTTTTTTAGTGAAAAAAGGCAATGGGTTTTCCCATTGCCTTTTGAAGCTTTATCAGACGCTGAAATCAACCGAGGTCGCGCCCTTGTCCTCCTGCTGGAAGACATAGTCCTTGCCGGGCAGAATTGCGTTCACGACGATACCTACGATGGAGGCTACTGCAAGGCCGGAGAGGGAGACGATGCCGATGCTGATGCTGCCGACGGAGTAGTTGATGCCGATTGCAAGTACGAGGATGAGTGCCGCTACGATGACATTGCGGCTGTTGCTGAAGTCAACCTTATTCTCAACAACATTGCGGACACCGACTGCGGAGATCATACCGTAGAGGATAAGGGAAACACCGCCGATGGTTGCGGTGGGCATTGCGGTGATGAGGGCTGCAAACTTCGGGCAGAAGGAGAAGATTATCGCGAAAACTGCGGCTATGCGGATAACACGGGGGTCATAAACTCTGGACAGAGCCAGAACGCCGGTGTTCTCACCGTAGGTGGTGTTTGCAGGTGCACCGAACAGAGATGCGAGCGTGGTTGCAAGGCCATCGCCGAGGAGGGTGCGGTGGAAGCCCGGGTCAGCCATGTAGTTTTTCCCGCAGGTTGAAGAAATTGCGCAGATATCGCCGATATGCTCTACCATAGTTGCCAAAGACAGGGGCACGATGGTAAAAATCGCAGACCAGAGCATTCCGGTGTCAACATCCATATTAAACAGGTGGAACACACTGTTGTTCCAAACGATGGGCAGTCCGACCCACTTTGCTTCGGAAACCTTGGTAACGACGGTTTCTCTTGCAGCGGGGTCAATGATGACAGCCAGCAGGTAAGAGCCGAGAACGCCGAGGAGGATGGGGATGATCTTTGCCATGCCCTTGCCCCAAATGTTGAAGCAGATTACGATGATTATTGCCGCAACTGCGATAAACCAGTTGGCGGAGCAGTTGGTAATTGCAGAGCTGGAGAGGATAAGACCGATGGAGATGATGATGGGGCCGGTGACTATCGGGGGGAAGAAGCGCATGACCTTGTTGACGCCGAAGGCCTTGAACAGTGCCGACAGGATAACATACATCAGTCCGGCGCAGGCAACGCCGAAGCATGCGTAGACCAGAAGGTCATTATTGTAAATGGGTGTGCCGGCTGCGTCCATTCCGACGGTGCGGATGGCGTTATAGCCGCCGATGAAAGCGAAGGATGAGCCGAGGAATGCGGGAACTTTGCCCCCGGTTATAAGGTGGAACAGTAATGTGCCGAGACCTGCGAACAGCAGGGTCGTTGCAATGTCAAGTCCGGTGAGCATGGGGACGAGAACGGTTGCGCCGAACATTGCGAACATATGCTGCAGTCCCAAAACCAGCATTCTGGGCTTGCCGAGGGTGCGTGCGTCATACACGGGTCCATTAATCACGGTTTTTTCTTTCATTTGGTGATTGTACCTCTCTTTGTGTAATTTTTATATTTATTGGTCTTGCGCCATTAAATATACACCTGTATCGCCATCATACTCGGGCAATCTGACCTCGATCAGCTCCGAGCGTGATGTAGGAACATTCTTGCCGACATAGTCGGCCCTGATGGGCAGTTCCCTATGCCCTCTGTCAACCAGCACGGCAAACTGGATGCTTCTCGGCCTGCCGACGGTGAACACAGCCTCGATAGCGGCTCTTGCCGTTCTGCCGGTGTACAGCACATCGTCAACAAGAACGACATTCTTGTCGTTTACCGATATGCCGAGGTCTGCCTTTGCCAAAACCGGAGAATCGCTTGCATGGCTCAGATCGTCACGGTAAAAGCTGATATCAGCACTGCCGCACGGTACTTCGGTATCCTCAATCTTTTTGATGTTGCTGCATATGCGCTCGGCGATGGGTACTCCTCTGCGGCGAATACCGACAAGCACTACATTCTCAACGCCCTTGTTCTTTTCAATTATTTCGTGAGATATTCTCATCAACGCGCGGTTCATTGCGGCCTCGTCCATGAGCTTTGCTTTGAGTTTCATATATTCACCTCAACAACAAAAAAGCCTTGTCGAAAACCGACAAGACGCACAACATTTATGACTGCGCACAGCGCAGCTATACCATATCAGCGATTTTGCCGGTCTCTCTGTACCGATCCTTAAAAATCTTTTCCTGTGTATTATAAGGGCTTGCCCCAACTTTGGCAAGCCCTTTTTTTATTTTTGTGTACTTTTATTTAATTTGACAGGTTTTAGCTCCCTTTTAGTCTGCGACCTTGTAGATATCGTCCTTTAAATGCAGGAAAGTGGGGAGCTGCTTGCGAACGGAATCGACATTGTTAAGGTCAATATCGGCATAAAGTATCTGCTCTGTTTCGTCGCAAGTGGCTATGACCATGCCGAAGGGCTCGGCGACGGTGGAATGACCCCAACATTCGTAATTAAAGCCCTCAAACCGTGCTGCGGAGGCTCCGACATAATATATCTCATTATCCATTGCCCTTGCCCTTATCGTAAGCTCCCAGTGCTTAGGGCCGGTAGTCATGTTAAACTGCGCAGGACATATGACGACCTCTGCGCCGCGGCGAGCCATTGCGCGCACAAGCTCGGGAAAACGCATATCAAAACAGACCAAAACGCCCATTTTACCGTACTTGGTATCAAACACAGTTATCTCGTTTCCGGCTGCAAAGTGGTTTGACTCCTTAAACCTTATGCCACCCTCGATATCCACATCGAAAAGGTGCATCTTGCGGTGCTTGGCAATGACCGTGCCGTTTTCATCAAAAACAAAGCAGGTGTTGTAGAGCTTATCCCCGTCCTTCTCCGGTATCGAGCCGCCGATAAGGATAACACCGTTATCCTTTGCCCAAGACGACATCGTTTCTACGCTCTCTCCGTTTTCGGCGTCGGCAAAGCTACTAAAATACTCCTTTGAGTAGGGGCAGTTGAACATTTCCGGCAGCACAACGACATTTGCACCGTTCACTGCCGCCTGTTTGACCATGGCTTCTGCCTTGTCCATGGTCGCTTGCTTGTTTAGCTCCGTTCTAATCTGGCATACTGCAAGTTTGAAAGCATGATCGCTCATTTTATCACCTCAAGATACTCAGCTATGTCAAAGGGCTCGGTGGACGCATCCTTGCGCAGGTACAGCGGATGGTGAGGATGTCCCTTAATTGACCTCTTCCCGGCCGAAAACCAGTTTGCACCGTAGCGCTGCCCTATCTCTACCATGTCGAGAACGCAGTCACGCAGATATGGTCGCTTTTCGATAATGGTACCCCACGCAGCCCATATTGACGGGCATACACCCTCGCCCACATTTTTTAATATGTACTCAAAGGCGCGCATATTCTCACGATGCAGCTTTTCGTTAAGCATAATATCCATATCGTCGGGATTTGTTGCACGCTGGGCATAGACATTGAACATTATCCAACTGTCGTAGCCGTTGCCGGACGCTATCCTTGCAACGCTTTTGAGTGTATTATCAAGGTCGTCCGGTGCGGCAGTCGAGGGATTTATGCCGATGCAGATAAGCGGATTTTCGCCGTGTGTGCCGAGAATATATCGGTAATCGGCATAGTAGTCGGGCACATACAACCACTTATCGGCATCGTAATCTCCTCTTACGCCGGAATTTTTCAACGCCTCGTCAAAGCTCAGAATATCCAGCTTTGAGCTTTCACAGGTAGGAATGTGCATTACTTTACAGCCTCGAGGAGAGCATCGACTCTGTCGGTATCCTCCCAGCGGACACCGAGGTCGGTTCTACCCATGTGGCCGTATGCCGCGAGCTTTCTGTAAATGGGCTTTCTAAGGTCGAGATCGCGGATGATCGCAGTGGGACGAAGGTCAAACACCTTATTGACCGCGTCGGCGAGCTTATCATCGGAGACCTTGCCTGTGCCGTAGGTATCGACCATGACGGATACGGGTCTTGCAATGCCGATGGCGTAGGCAAGCTGAACAAGGCACTTGTCCGCAAGACCTGCGGCAACAATGTTCTTTGCGACATAGCGCGATGCGTATGCTGCGCTGCGATCGACCTTGGTGGGGTCCTTGCCGGAGAATGCACCGCCGCCGTGGGGTGCGCTGCCACCGTAGGTGTCAACGATTATCTTCCTGCCGGTAAGACCGGAGTCGCCCTGGGGTCCGCCGATGACAAAGCGGCCAGTTGGGTTTACATAATACTTTGTATTCACGTCAAGCAGCTCTGCCGGAATGCTGGGCTTAATGACGAGCTCAATCATATCTTTTCTGATGGTCTCAAGACTTGCCTCGGGTGCGTGTTGAGTGGACAAAACCACGGTGTCGACTCTGACGGGCTTGCCTGCATCGTCATACTCAACTGTGACCTGTGTTTTGCCGTCGGGACGGAGATAATCGATTAAGCCTTGCTTTCTTACCTCCGCAAGACGCTTTGCCATCTTATGAGAAAGGCTTATGGCAAGAGGCATAAGCTCCGGCGTTTCGTTGCAGGCATAGCCGAACATCATTCCCTGGTCACCCGCTCCGTTCTGAAGCTCGGCATCCTCGCCGTTTTTCATCTCAAGCGATTTATCAACGCCGAGTGCGATATCCGCGGACTGCTCATCAATATTGGAGATAATGCCGCAGGTGTCGCAGTCAAAGCCGTACTTTGCTCTGTCGTAGCCAATCTCACGGATAACATCTCTTGCAATTTTGGGAATGTCAATATAGCAATCGGTGCTAATCTCGCCCATGATGTGGACAAGGCCGGTGGAAACGGTGGTCTCGCAGGCGACACGACCCTCAGGGTCTTTTTCCAGAATTGCGTCAAGAACAGCGTCGGAGATCTGGTCGCAGATCTTATCGGGATGTCCCTCGGTCACGGATTCGGATGTAAACAGTCTTTTGCTCATTTTCTTTTCCTCCTAATAATTTAGCCGAACACACTTCTGGATATATCAACGAAAAAATCCGTCGTTACCGACGGATTTAGTTTCTTGGTTATAAGCCTCATCTCTCGATAATCACCGCCGGATTTAGCACCACGCTTACGCAGGTTGCCGGGTTTCACAGGGCCGTTCCCTCCACCACTCTTGATAAGGTGTTCAGTTTTCGTATGTATTATAACAGCATTCTTAGGCTTGTCAAGTATAAGTCGAATTTTTTCTGAAAATTCAGCTTCGCCTTGCAAGGGATGAGCCGACAATATAGACTCCGGCAAGCATTGCTACACAGGAAATGCCCAGCATTACGCCGGAAACAAAGTCCTTGACATCGCTTCCTCCGAAAGAAAACGACAGTGCGCAAATGGCGATACCCAGAACTATCAATATGACGCCGCTAAGCGTTGTTCTCTGACTTTCCAGTGCCTGAGTGCGCTTAATAAGGTCGAGTATCTGACCGTCGTCGTAGGCTCTGATGCTGTCTTGCGGCTGCTCCTCACCATCCATGAGCTCCGAAACGCTGATACCGAGTTCGGCGCAAAGCGGCTGTATGATGCCGTAATCGGGCATACATTTTCCGTTCTCCCATTTTGATACGGTCTTATTGGATACGCCGAGCTTTTCGGCAAGCTGTGCCTGAGTGAGGTTTAATTCTTTTCTCTTTTTCCCGATAAAGTTTCCGATTGCTACCTGATTCATGCTGTGCCTCCTGCATTTGATGGCTCAATTTTAGCCCGCTGCACTTTGATTTTACATCCCTCGTCGGGAGAATATCGGTGGAATTGCTTATAAATCAACCGTTTCAAAGCTTTTACACGAGGCTTTGAAGGCTAACAGTGTTATTAGGGCATACATAATCGCACCAATGGCAAGTATGATGTAATTTGCTGCCATGCCCTCGCCGCTGATTGCATTTACAAATGCAAGACCCGGCACATGGTGCAATGCCTCGGCTATGCCGATTATCACAAATGCGATTACTATAAACACTATAAAAGGCTTGCCCGTTGCGTATGCAGTCCTAAAATAGCCTCGCACAAATATCAAATTGAACATTGCAAAAATCAGCAGCGTAAATGCCAGAAACACGGGATTTGCACTCATAAGTGCATTTTGTACATACGGTGCCGCATCGCTTAATACCGTCATGCGCACAACGGTCAGTACAGTCATAACAGCAAAGCTTACAAGCTCAATAAACGCGACAAAAATAAATCTTGCCTTTACCGCGTCGCTTTTCTTTATCGGAAGCAGAACGGTGTACAAAATGTCGTTGGTTTCCCTGCCTGTCTGGAATGATTTGAAAATGCCCAGGCAGACGAAAAACGCCCCACAAAGGATAGGATAACCCGGCAACAGGGTCATGAGTGCAAAGGCAATGAAGAAATATGTCAGCGGAGCGGCAAACAGCTTCAGCTCCTTAGTCAATAGCTTTTTCATATATGGACCTCTTTTCAAAATGCACCATTATTTCTTCGATGTTGTTTCCCCAGCCTGCATCACGGCATCTGTCGAGAAATGCCTGCTTATTTTCCGAGGCAATTACCTTGCCCTCCTTGATATAAGTTATTGTATCGGCGCATTTATCAAGGTCGGAGGTTATGTGCGTGGAGAACAAAATGGATATGCCCTTATCTGCCAGATACTCGAATACCTCGAGCAGCTCCTCTCTGGACACAGGATCAAGTCCCGAGGTCGGCTCATCGAGGATAAGAAGCTCCGCACCGTGCGACAGCGCAAGCACAAGGTTGAGCTTAACCTTCATGCCTTCGGATAATTCGCCGGGTGTTTTGCTCTCGTCAAGCGCAAACAGCTTCATGTACTTTGTATACGCCTGATCGTCCCATGTATCGTAAAACGACTTGGTGACGGCAACTATCGAGGATATCTTCTTCCTTTTATAATAATCCACCGCACCGCCGGCAAAGCCGATGCGCCGTTTTATCTCATCCTCGTGCTCTTTCAGGTCAAGACCGAAAAAGCGTATCTCGCCGGCCGAGGGATGAACGAGGTTCAGGATGGATTTGAGAGTTGTGCTCTTTCCTGCACCGTTTCTGCCGATAAAGCCCATTATCGAGCCTTTTTCGATAGAAAATGACACATTTTCAAGCTTGAATTTGGGATATTCCTTGCACAGATTTTCTACCTGCAAAACACAGTCCATCATTCTTCCTCCTCAAAAATCTGACTTGCAATATCTATAAAGGCCGACTTGGGCGGTATCGCAATGCCTCTCCTGATATCGCCGAGCAAAATCAGCGTATCGCCCGGTTCGATGCCAAAAACCTCCCTTGCCTGCTTGGGTATAACGATCTGCCCCTTTTCGCCGACTGTTGCCGTCCACGCATAGCGGCCTTTTACCTTTTTAAGCTTTTTCATAGTATCATCTCCGTATGGAATATATGAAAAGTATGATTTGTATAACTTTTTATACCACACTTACCTGCATAAGTCAAGAAAAAAGTTCCGCAACCGTTTAATTGCGAAACTTTTTGAGTCAGTCTTTTTTGTGTGTTTCCTCTTTTTGGGCCGAGTAGGTAATTACGGCAGCAACGCCGATGCCCATCAGCAGCCACGGTGTTGCTGCTTGACAAAAGTCCTTGAATTCGCCTCCAACTATCATGCTTGCAATATAAGCCGCCATAACTACAATACAAAAAATTGCCGTTATGAGAATAAGTCTCTTATTGCTTTTTAAATCATTTGCGTCCTTCTTAACCTTTTCTGTCATTTTCGGATCACCTTTCAATAATTCATCAAGGCTGATTTGGTAAAGGTCGCTTAGACTAATAAGACTGGCTATGTCGGGCAGTGTTTTGCCGTTTTCCCAATGAGAGAGAGTCACGCGGGATACCATGATGTTCTCGGCTACCTGCTCCTGCGTCATTCCAGATACCGTTCTGGCCTGTTTAAGTCTTTCGCTAATTTCCATTGTTCAAACCACCTTGTGACTGAAATTCTATCCGAAACCCGACGCATTGTCGATTAAACAGCTTTTACAATGCACCCTTTTGGGCTGTAAAAAAGCTTTTACAAGCTGATTATACCACACAAACGGCGTTTTCGGACTACTTTTTTTCGATATAATTGGGGAAGCGCCTTGCCGCAAGTGACAGCCCATTTTTGCTCCGGAAAACCGAGTGTCCTTGCAGCTTAGCTGCTGCGGACCTTGCGTCTAAAAACATGC
>JAEDIN010000057.1 GCA_016292445.1 Oscillospiraceae bacterium
CTTAGGCTCCCACGGATATGCGCCGCTTTCAAGATAGCAGCCCTCGTGCGAAATGTGCAGATAGTAGCTCAAAGGCAAAAACAGCTTCTTTTTCGGCGAAAAATACGCTCTGAACGCCGGATTATAAGGCTCCTTCGCCTTGCTGTAACGCATATCCCGAGGAATACGGTACATGAAGTTTTTTGAATTCTCAAACAGCAGACTGTCTCCTATTTCGGGAGCTTCCTGCGCTATGACCAGCTTCATTATATCCAAAAGAGCAAGAAAATCGTCCTTTGCGTCGTCGTATTCATCGTGGTTGTCGTGAAACCACTGTCGATTGTTGTTTTTACTCAGCGCATCGGTGTACGCAAGCATTCTCTTAAAATCCATTTTAACCTCGAATCTCGTTTTCTCAGCCGATTTTACTATATCGCAAAAATGATGTCAAACGGGTTTTTTGTATTGCCGAGGCATTCGACTTGTGGTATAATCGCTCCATTCGATAAGGACGGCGATTTTTATGAAAAGCACAAGAAAGCTGATATATGCCGCTTTGATGACGGGCATCATCGTTATCTGCTCTTGGATAAGTATTCCGTCGGTCGTTCCCTTTACCCTGCAAACCTTTGCAGTGTTTTGCGCTCTCGGCTTTTTGGGCTGGGGCTGCGGCGGACTGGCGGTTGCCGCGTATATTTTGCTCGGTGCCTTCGGTTTGCCGGTGTTTTCCGGCTTCGTCGGCGGCGTTGGGCATTTATTCGGACCTACCGGCGGTTATATATGGGGTTTTCTCTTATCCGCAGCACTCTACGGTTTAGTCAAAAAGCTGCTCGGAAAAGCAAGGTTTTCCGACTTTTTTGCCATGCTCACCGGTCTTGTCGGCTGCTACGCCTTCGGCACGGTATGGTTCGTTCAGGTATACTCCGGCGGCGATATGAGCTACCTCTCTGCCCTGTCGATTTGCGTGCTGCCCTTTATAATTCCCGACCTTGTGAAGATTTTTATAGCCTGTCGGCTCGTAAAAAGGATTAAACCTCACATTTACAAATAAGGATAAAATTATGGCAATCAGAAAAATAGACTTTGCCGAGGCAAAGGAAATACTCGACACTCATCCCGAGTGCATCATAGTCGATGTTCGCGAAGAGGAGGAATACATTACCGGTCACGCCGTCGGCGCGCGGCTGTTTCCGGTCGATGATATTAACGCAGCTTGTGCAAATATGCTTATTCCCGACAAGGATATACCTTATATCCTCTACTGCCGTTCGGGCAGAAGAAGCGCAGAGGCTGCGCTCAAGCTCAATGAGCTTGGCTACACGCAGCTTTACGATGTCGGCAGTCTGATAGGCTGGCCCTACGGGCTTGAATGATAAAGAGTGTGGAAAATTTTCCACACTCTTTATCATTATTATTCCTCAAATGATTTTTTATAAACCGGCAGCACCCGTTTGAAGAACACAAACGCATTGACGGCAAGCAGAAGCAGAAAAACAATTCTTGCCGCAGGCTCGGGGCACAAAAGCGAAATACCGTTCATATCGCCGCCGCCGAAAAATCCGTACAGCAGGCTGAGGTACACCGGATCGAGCAGCAGCAGCGCAATGGTGATATAGTAAACCGCCGCGCGAAACAGCTTGCTTTTGGCCATGCAGACCCTTTTTGCAAGAAAAGCTGCAATATAGCCCGTGACGAGGGTCGCCAAGGCTCCGACGAGGCAGAACATGCCTAACTGCGCATCCGTCATGCCCTCTGCAAACACATCGATCTGCACACCCAGACCCATGAAGTTTATCTGTCTGAACCTTCCGATAAACAGCGCATACAAAAGATGCGCACCCTCATGTATGAGGTAATAAGTAATCAGTGCCGCAAGGATACCGATATATTGCCTTGTTCGTTTTGACATCGCCTTTCTCCTTATTTGCAGCGTTTGCCGGCAATTACATTTCACTGATAAACCATAATGATGAAATTTCCCGACTAATATTAGCATGACCATGCTGTTTTTTCAAGAATACCCGCTGCAAGATAAGATAATTACTTATCAAATCGCACAAAAAGTCGTCAACAGTCCATATATTGTTTTAGTAATATAGCGAAAATCTATAACTGGGTCTTGACAAAATCGATAACAAGCACTAATATGGCATCGTCAACAAGGGCTTGACCCGTCAAACTTGAGAAAGGACAGAAGGCATTCATGAAAAAGCTTACCGTGAACAGCATGATGATGTCGATGCGCATGTGCAGCATGTGCATGTTTCGTTGTGTCCAAAACGGTCAACTGCTTTCTGAAAACTGTTTGATGGATTGAGCTGCTAACCAAGCTTAACGAACAGCGGAAGGTCACTGACCGTCCGCTGTTTTTCTATTATTCTGAAAGGAGATGCGCCGTATGAAATGGCTGAGCAAGCGAATGTGTCCTCCGGACACAGAGAATGATAATTTGAACAAACGGCTCATTAAATCTATATCTTAACTAAAGGAGAAAAAAACAATGAAAAAATTCACTAAGATAATCGCTCTTGTACTCGCCGTAGTCCTCACCTTTGCTCTCGCCGCCTGCTCAAACAGCGGTGATGAAGGCAAGGCTGATGTAATAAAAATTGCCGTTCCCAACGACACGACCAATGAAGCTCGCGCCCTTTTGCTTTTGCAGGAGGCCGGAATTATCAAGCTCAAGGACGGTGTTGGCATCACCGCTACCAAGAACGACATTGTCGAAAATCCGTACAATGTTGAGATAGTTGAGGCCGAGGCCGCCGCAATTCCCAGTCTTCTGCCCGATGTCTCCTACGCGGTAATAAACAGCAACTTTGCAATCAATGCAGGTCTTAACCCCATTAAGGATTCCCTGTTCAAGGAAGGCTCCTCCTCCGCTTACGCAAACATTCTCGCCGTAAAGTCCGGCAGTGAAAACACCGACGCGATAAAGGCACTCAAGGCAGCTCTTGAGAGCAAGAAGGTCGCAGATTTCATTAACGAGAAGTATGAAGGCAGCGTTATTTCCACCGTTGACAGCACCACCGACGGCTTCGACAGCAGCGTTGACTACGCAGCTCTGAAGGGTACTACCATTACCGTTGCAGCCTCCCCCACTCCTCACGCAGAGATTCTTGAGATCGCAAAGCATATCCTCGCCGAGAAGGATATCACCCTTGAAATTCAGGTGTTCAACGACTATGTAGTTCCCAATACCGTTGTTGAGGACGGCACCTGCAATGCAAACTACTTCCAGCATACCCCCTACCTCGACGACTTCAATGCTCAGCAGGGCACTCACATCGTTTCCGTCGCTTCCATCCATGTCGAGCCCATGGGTCTGTACGGCGGTCAGCAGACCACTCTTGACGCCGTAAGCGGTAAGTAAGCAATCACCGGGGAGGGAAATGTTCATGATAGAACTTAAAAATGTCAGCAAGACCTTTGACTCCGGAACAGGAGAGGTGGACGCGCTCAGGAACGTTTCCCTCACCATTCAAGACGGGGATATCTACGGTATCATCGGTATGTCCGGCGCAGGCAAGTCCACACTTGTAAGATGTATAAACCTGCTTGAGCGCCCCACCGACGGTGAGGTCATCGTTAACGGTGAACACCTTGATACTATGTCCCCTGCCCGGCTTCGCGCTGCTCGCCGAGATATTACAATGATTTTCCAGCACTTTAACCTGCTCATGCAGCGCACCTGCCTGAAAAACATATGTTTCCCGATGGAGATATCCGGTGTAAAAAAGGCAGATGCCGAAAAGAAAGCCCGCGAGCTTCTCGAGCTTGTCGGCTTGCCCGACAAAGCCGATGCGTATCCCTCGCAGCTTTCCGGCGGTCAGAAGCAGCGCATTGCAATTGCCAGAGCACTGGCAACAAACCCCAAGGTGCTGCTTTGCGACGAGGCAACCAGCGCACTTGATCCCAAGACCACCCGCCAGATACTTGAGCTCATAAAGGATATTAACGCTAAGCTCGGTATCACAGTGGTTATAATTACCCACCAGATGAGCGTTGTCAAAGAGGTGTGCCACCATGTTGCCATTCTCGACGAAGGCTGTGTGGCTGAGGAAGGACTCGTTGCCGCCGTCTTTGCCGCTCCGAAATCTCCGGCAGGACGCAGGCTTGTGTTCCCCGGCGGTGTGGATACTATGGTATCCGACCCTGCATCCGAGCGCCGCGTAAGGCTCATCTTCCGCGACAGCCGCACAACGGCTATTCCGCTTATAGCCCGTCTTGCAGCCGAGGAAAACATATTCTGCAATGTTATTTCCGCTTCAACGCAAAAGCTCTCCGAGGAAGTGTACGGCAGTATGCTCATCGGTATCCCCAGCGCGCAGTATGACCGCGCAATCAAGTTTATTTCAACGGTAGCCAATGTAACGGCGCAGGAGGTCAGCGGCAATGTACAATAATTTGTTTTCCGAACAATCCATACAGGACCTGCTCTCCGCTCTGCCCGGACTGCCCACCGCACTGTGGGAGACCTTTTATGTCACTGTACTCAGCACAGCGCTTGCACTCGTCATCGGTTTGCCGCTCGGTGTGCTGCTCGTAACGGGTGAAAAAGACGGCGTGCTGCCGCTTCCGGCTTGGCTTATGCACACGCTCAATGTTGTCATCAATCTGCTGCGCTCAATACCGTTTCTTATACTCATGATAATGGTTCTGCCGCTTTCCCGCGCAATCATCGGTACTGCCGTCGGAACTACGGCGACCGTCGTCCCTCTTGTTGCAGCGGCTTTTCCCTTCGTGGCGCGACTTGTGGAGAGCAGTCTGCGTGAGCTTGACGGCAATATCATTGAGGCCGCTCAGAGCATGGGTGCAACACCCTCGCAGATAATATGGAAGGTCATGATCCCCGAAAGCGTTCCCTCGCTCATTCAGAATGTTACCATCGCATTGACCACGATTTTAGGTTATTCCGCAATGAGCGGCATCATCGGCGGCGGCGGTCTTGGCAAAATTGCCATCGATTACGGCTACTACCGCTATAAATACCTCGTTATGATAGTCGCGGTAATCGTCCTGATACTGCTTGTGCAGCTTTTCCAGAGCCTCGGCACATATCTGGCAAAACGCAGCGACAAACGCCTTAAATAATTTGTGATCATATAGGAAAAGGACAAAGCTCAAAGGGCGGAAATATGCCCGTCAAAACCGACGGGTGTTCCACTGCCGTCAGCTCCAGATAAAACGGCAAATCTCCGGCAATACTTTATGTATTACCGGAGATTTTTGTGCGGTATGGACGGAAAAGAGCCGCTCAAGCCGGTTTCTACCTATCCGAGGCAGCCCAAAACTTTGTCCTTTTTCTTTGTAGTTGGGTGTCAATCGGATGAGCCCGGTATGTCCATCGGGCGACGCTCAATATGGTCGTACATTGCCTGTTCACGGTTTTCGGAGGTATCGGTATCGGCATAGATTTTGGTCGATGTGAGGCTAAGCATATGGATGATACCGACAATGCCCCAGCAATTGAGCATCAAGTTGGGGAACGCGGTATATTATTTAGCACCCGAATGCCGCATGAGTGACGCGGAGCTTGCAAAGCTATGATATGAGATACAAAAATCACCGTCTCAGGATTTTTCCTAAGACGGTGATTTTTTGGTGGAGCATAGGGGGGTCGAACCCCTGACCTCCAGATTGCGAACCTGGCGCTCTACCAACTGAGCTAATACCCCATTTATTTCGTGCCTTGTTTCAGGCACTTTTGTATTATAACACATTTTTCATTTTTGTAAAGAAAATATTTGTTGATTAAATGCCGTATTTGAGGTATAATACTTTAGCGGCTTTTGACAAGGCTGCACTAGTTGGGGAGCCAGCGGTGCCCTGTAACCTGCAATCCGCTACAGCAGGAATGAATTCCCAATTTAGGATTTGTCATGTGTCGTCTGACTCCGGTAAGCAGCGTTGACGAGCCGGTCTCGCGCAACGGAAACCCGTGAACCATGTCAGGCGGGGAACCGAGCAGCATTAAGCGGTGCTTTTCGTGTGCCGCGAGGGTGCCGGTTCTGAGCCGGCTGCCGGCGTAACGGGCATATGGCATTATTCGAGCTTGGGTGTGCAGTCTTGTCAAGAGCCGTTTTCTATTTGTAAGAAAGGTTTGCAACGCCATGTATCAGGCTTTGTATCGGAAATGGAGGCCTAAGACCTTTGACGGAGTCGTCGGTCAGAAGCACATTACCGAAACTTTGAAAAACCAGATAATTACCGGCAGGCTGTCCCATGCGTACCTGTTTATTGGAACAAGAGGAACGGGCAAGACCACCTGCGCAAAGATTCTTGCCAAGGCCCTGAACTGCCAGCACCCCGAAAACGGTAATCCCTGCGGCAAATGCCCTGCCTGTGTCGGTATCGAGGACGGCAGCATTCTTGATGTCGTTGAGATAGATGCCGCTTCCAACAACGGTGTTGACAATGTCCGTCAGCTTCGTGAGGAGGCCGTGTTCTCCCCCGTTTCCGTCAAAAAGCGTGTGTACATCATTGACGAGGTGCATATGCTGTCTACGGCTGCGTTTAACGCCCTGCTGAAAATTCTCGAAGAACCTCCCGAGCACCTGACCTTTATTCTCGCAACGACTGAGCTTAACAAGGTTCCGGCGACGATTCTTTCGCGCTGCCAGCGGCACAGCTTCAAGCGGCTTGACGCCGATGTTATCACCGAGTATCTCGAGCATGTTGCCTCCTGTGAGGGACTTAAGCTTGAGCACGAAGCAGCGGAGCTTATCGCCGGTCTTGCAGAGGGCGGAATGCGTGACGCACTGTCGCTGCTCGACCAGTGCTCCGGTGCCGGGGATATCACAGTTGATACCGTTTATTCGGCGATGGGGCTTGCAGGAAACAGGCGCACGGCAAAGCTGCTTGACTACACAGTAAAGCGTAACACCGAGGCTGCGCTGGAGCTGTTTGACGAGCTTTGGACCGACGGAAAAGACCCGGCAACGCTTTTGGGTGAGCTGAACACGCTTTTGCGTGACTGCATGATGCTTTCCGTTGCGCCCCGTGCCGGTGCAAACCTGCTTTCGGGCAGATTTGACAAGGAGATACTGGCCGTTTTCTGCAAAAAGCTTACAAAAGCGGAGCTATTATGCCGTATAAACACAGTTTCCGACTACCTTATTAAAATAAGAGGTGCAAAAAGTCCCCGACTTAGCGCTGAGATGTGTCTTGTCGCACTTTGCGACCCGAGTCTGACCGAGGGGCTTGACGAGCTCAGGGCAAGGGTTTCGAGGCTTGAATATGATTTTCGCAGCGCACCGCGTGCAAGTTACGCCGACGACGATGAAGATCTTGCTCCTGTTGAGGATATTCCCTACGACGGGCCGCCTGTTAGGTCAAGTACCGAGTATGATGACGACGATGAGCTTGATGTTTCGCAGTTTACCGAGTATCAGCCCGAGGACGATTTTCTCGATAAGGCGGCAGCGGCAAATCCGGTTGACCTCAATCCCGATGCTCCGGCGGAGGCGGCAAACGCTCCGGTTGACAACGCGCTGCTATGGTCGGAGATTATCGATAAAGCGGAAAGCTCCCTTCCTGTCGGACTTATCCCCATTTTGTCCGACCCCACGCAGTCAAAATGTGAGGTTGATTACGACACTCTTAGGCTTCATGTTGCGCCCGGGTTTTTCTACGACATGATAAACAAGCAGGATATTCTGATGCGTATTCGTGAGGCGGCAAACGAGGTCACGGGCAGAAGTCTTAAAATTCAGCTCAACGAGCTGTCGTCAGGCGATAGCGAGCCAACGCGCTCGGTTGATGAGCTTAGAAAGTTCAAAGAAGTCAGATTTATCTGATATAATTACTGTTAAACATTTTTCTACACATAGGAGGAATTATTATGGCAAAAGGCGGATTCCGCGGCGGCATGGGCGGCGGCGGTAACATGATGAAGCAGGCTCAGAAGATGCAGGAGGAATTCCTCAAGATGCAGCAGGAGCTTGAAAACACCGAGTTCTCCGCAACCGCAGGCGGCGGTGCAGTTAAGGCGACCATGCTCGGCACCCGTGTACTCAAGAGCATCGAGATATCCCCCGACGCAGTCGATCCCGATGATGTTGAGATGCTTCAGGATATGATCGTTGCGGCAGTCAACGAGGCTATCTCAAAGAGCGACGACGCCACCAACAAGGCAATGAGCAAGATCACCCCCATGGGCTTCCCGTTCTGAT
>JAEDIN010000009.1 GCA_016292445.1 Oscillospiraceae bacterium
TATCGGTGCTGGATGCGCGGACATTGCGCAGGGACATATCGGCAGTGATCTTGCCGCCCATGACCTTTATAAAGCTGTACTTGCCGAACTGGTCGGAAACGGTCTTGAAAACAAATGCGAGAGTGGGAGCGGAGGGGTCAACAGCGGGAGCGGGGACATAGTCGCACACTGCCTGGAGAACAGCCTCAGTGCCGATGTTAGCCATAGCTGCACCGCAGACAACGGGAACAACGCTGCGGTCCTTCATGCCGAGCTGGATGCCGGTTACGATATCAGCCTCGCAAAGCTCCATCTCTTCAAAATACTTCTCCATGAGCTCCTCGGAAGCACCTGCGGCGGTTTCCATAAGAGCCTCACGCAGCTTACTGACCTTATCGGCATCAGCTGCGGGAACGGGGACCTTAGCGGTCTTGCCGCCCTTGGTCTGGTATGCAACATTGTGTACCAGATCGACAACGCCGGTGCCGTCGGACATAGGAGCGATAACGGGGCAAATGATGCTGCCGTACTTTGCCTGCAGGTCGCCGAGAACCTTGTAGAAATCACCGTGCTCCTCGTCGAGCTTGGAGATGTAGAACATTGTGGGTATATTTGCAGCCTTCAGATACTTCCAGCTGCGCTCAGCACCGACGGAGATTCCGTCCTTTGCCGAGCAGAAGATAATGCCGGTATCAGCGACGCGGATAGCGGCGAGGACATCGCCGACAAAGTCGAAGTAACCCGGGCAGTCAAGCACATTGATCTTGCAGCCGCCGAAGTTGACGGGTGCAACGGAGGTGGAAATGGTGATCTGACGCTTGATTTCTTCTGCGTCATAGTCACAGACGGTGTTGCCGTCGGTTACCTTGCCCTGGCGATCAACAGCACCGGTGGTAAACAGCATGCTTTCGGCAAGGCTGGTCTTGCCGCTGTTGCCGTGACCCATAAAGCAAATGTTGCGGATGTTCTTGGTTTCGTAGCTCATGTGTTGCTTCCTCTCTAAGATATATTATAAAGTTTAATAAAATCGCATACAACGCAATCGATTTATTATACACTACAAGTTAATTTATATCAACTGTTTTTTATTCCGAGAAATTAAAACCGATAATAATTACCGGTATAAGCCATACCAAAAGGAAAGTGAGTGCGATCGTAACGCTCAATTCACCCGTCAGACTGAGAATAAACATGACGGCCATACCTATTACAGTGCTCATAACGGAGAGCATAACACATATGCGTATTCTTGTGTACAGGCTCTTGCCGTGCTCGGCAAGATGGACGAAAGCACCCAGCCCCTCGCGGGAAACCAGCGCGGCAGGCTTGCTGCTTTCCGACGGCTCGGCTCCGGATATCTCATACCGTTGGGCAAATGACGGGAAGTCAAAGCCGTCAGTCGGAATATCGTACTTAACGGACAAAAGCTGAGGTGTAATATTAAAGTCTCTTACGGCGAAAACGGGGTGACGGTCTGAGCGCATAAGCATATACAGTGCGTCCTTGACGGAGGCAACCGGAGTATATTCCATCTCGAACATACCGCAGATAATGTTCCCCTCGGAGATGTAAATGCAGTTTTTGATTTTATACATGTCGGGCAAATGAACGCCCATAAGGTGCATGAAGCTTGCCGAACCGCAGCAGACCTCAACGCCGTCGACCATGGCAATGAGTCCGCCGCCCTCATGGCATCTGAAATTCTCGACCCGAAGCAGGCTGCCCTTACCCTGAATCATAAGCTCTGCGAAGGCAGGGGAAAGAGCGCTGCCCGAGGCGGCTATTATGCTTCCTGCGAGGGAAACGACCTTTTCGGGCTTCATTCCGGCGAAGATCCTTGTTTGTGCGATTCTTACGCTGCCCTTGGGGAAAAGATCGGAGTCGGAGATGATCATGTGACGGCATTTGCCGATATCGTAGATGCCCGACCAACCGGCGATAGCCGAGCCGCTCTTGAGCAGGGTTTTTGCGGAGACAAAATTCGGGAGCGGGTAGGTCAGCAGCATTGCAATCGGAGCTGCGCAAACGAATATTCCCGAAAGAATGTGCGCAAAGGAGCTAAATGACCTGCTCACGGCAGCGGAAACTACGCTGAGAACAAGTGAGACTATAATCAGATAAGGTGCCATCGCACCGTAAACCGTTTCGTCAGGGCCTGCCTCCTCTGTGCGGCGGACAAATCCCTTGGTGTTCATGCGCGATTTTAGTATCGTAATTCCGTCGCCTGTGACCGAAGTCTCGGCGGTAACGGTGTAGGGCTTGCGAGATGAAGAAACGGTGTTAAACACTATTCTGCTGCTGCGGCAATTAAGCAGTGAGCCCAAAAGCGAGAATGCAATAGTCAGTGCAGGAATGACACAGAAGGGCAGCTTTGTGCCCTTAACTCCGCAGGCGGCGAGAAAGCCGTCAACAACGCAGATAAATGCGGAAAGCGCTATTAAGGAATTTGCATTGGGTCTGCGCTTGGCAAGTGCAAGAATACCGGAGGTCATTATATCCAAACCGCATATCATGATTGCCAGCAGCAAAATAAGGCATACCGCGCTTTTTACCGCAGTCGCGCTCATGGCACCGGCAACCGGCAAACCGAAGGAAATGTAGGTGAGCACGAGAGCCAAAACAAATGAAACTCTCGTTCTGATGCGCAGACCGTCAATATGGCTTTCATAAAACTTTGAAGCCTTCTCCGGCGGCATCTCCTCGCCGAGTTCTTCATCGGCATCGATGGAATCGCTCAAAGTCAGCTTGCTTTGCTGCACCTTGAGAGCAACGAGCGCAAGAGCGGAAATGAACGGGGTGATTACAAGCTCGCCGAAGGAGCGGGGCTTTCTGCGTTCGGTTCTGCGAGACCTCTGCTTAGACTCTTCGGTCTGCTTTGCGTTATAATCAATGTCGCCGTCGGCGTAATCCTCGGAAGAAATGTCCTCATCGTAAAACTGCTCTGAGTTAAGCTCATCTTCCTGAGCAGAAGGAAAGACCTTGGTCGCTTCCGACTCGGAACCGTCGGAATAATCATCAACGATGCCGTCGATAAGCTCATCCTCGGATAATTCGTCACCGCCCTGCTCTGTGGGAGGGGCATAGGCCTCTGCTTCCGGCGGTGAAAACTCCGGGACAGGCTCATCCATTCCGAATTCACTGCGCACAGCCTGCGGGTCAATGGTTTCGCTGAAAGGAGCATCCTCGGCGTCAAACTCACGGCGAACACTCTCGGGGTCATAGCCGTATTCGGCTGCCTCGGGAGCAGGCTCTCCGACTTTCTCGGGCATATACTCATAGCTGCCCTCGCTCGAGTCGCTTAACTCGGCGGATAGAATATCCTCGATATCATCATACCTGACGGGTCTCGTCACGGGAGCATCATAGTCATAATCGGTATCGTCCCTATCGCTGCCGAATTCGCGCATTATGCTCTCAAAGTCAAACTCGTCATCGACATAATATATTTTGTTGTCCCTGTTTTTATCCATATATAGTCCTAACCCGTTCGCTTATATCAGTGAGCGGAACGCTGGCGCAGCACCTCGTACATGATTACGGAGGCAGCGGCGGAAGCGTTGAGAGAATTGATTTTGCCGACCATGGGGATATTTACGATAAAGTCGCAGTTATCGCGGACAAGTCTGCCGATACCGTCACCCTCAGAGCCAATGACAAGAGCCATAGAACCGGTGAAATCGGTTTTCCACAGGTCGTTAGAGCCACCTGCGGCAGCACCGTAGACCCACAGACCTTTTTCCTTTAATTCCTTTATCACCGCGGGGATGTTCGGCACTCTTGCTATCGCCATGTGCTCGGCAGCGCCTGCGGAGGCTTTTCCGACTATTGCGGTAAGCCCTGCGCTTCTGCGCTTGGGTATAATCACGCCGTGCGCACCTGCGCACTCGGCACTTCTGATTATCGCACCAAGGTTTCGCGGATCGCTGACCTCGTCGCAGACAATGACAAAGGGAGCTTCGCCCCTGTCCTCAGCAAGAGAGAGAATATCCTCAACAGTGCAGTATTCATTGACACCTATAAGGGCGATAACGCCCTGGTGTGCGTGGGTAACGCTCATATTGTCAAGCTTGCGGCGGTCGGCATCAACGACCACGATGCCTGCTTCGCGGGCCTTGGAGGCGATGTGACCGAGAGTCTTGTCGGTTTCGCCCTTGGCGATAAATATTTTATCTATACTTTTTCCAACCCGTAAAGCCTCGATAACAGCGTTGCGGCCCTCGATAATATCGTTTTTAATCTTGTTTTCAGTGCTTCTGTCGTACATTCTTTCACCTACAGATAATAATACAATTTACATCTTACCACATCGAAACAAAAACTTAAAGACAAAAGTTTATCAGTCGACAAATTTTTTGTAGACTTTACCTTGTTTTAGTTGTAGGATATATAATAAGTGTAGTATTGTGATGAAAGGAACAACAAATGAAAAAGCTCAACAAGAGAATCGATATGTTTTGCTATAGGCATCCGAGGTTCGGTGTGCCGAATCTTATGCTGTATATCGTCATAATAAGTCTTGCCGTGTGGCTGCTGTCCATTATGGACCCGAGCAAAACGCTGATGTCGTTCTTCGTATTCTCTCCGGAGAGAATACTCAAGGGCGAGGTGTGGAGGCTTGTTTCCTTCATCTTTGTACCGCAGTCGCTCAGCTTTTGGGAGCTTTTATTCTTCTATTTCTATTATTGGATCGGAAATGTTCTTGAAAAAGAGTGGGGAACTCCGAGGTTTAATATCTTCCTTATAAGCGGTGTGCTTTTAACGGCTATCTACGGTTTTATAATCTATTTCATCACAAAGCAGAGCATCGCCGTCACTACCTATTTCATTTATCTTTCGATGTTCTTCTCCTTTGCAACGCTATTTCCCGATGTTCAGGTACTTTTTATGTTCATCATTCCGATCAAGGTAAAATGGCTTGCATATTTAGACGCTGCTTTCTTCCTGCTTTCCATGCTCACCCAGTCGTTCCCGTTTAACCTTCTGCCCCTCGTTGCGGTGCTGAACTATCTTGTGTTCTTCGGCGATGACCTTTTCTCCTCGCTTCGTTCGAACAAGGCGCGGTACAACAAAACGACCGTCAATTTTAACCGCGAAAAGCAGAAAATAAAATATGAACAGAAAAATGCCTCATACACGAAAAAATGTGCCGTATGCGGCAGAACGGATACCGATTATCCGGACTTGGAGTTCAGGTATTGCTCACGCTGTGCAGGCTACCACTGCTTTTGCCAGGACCATATAAATAATCATATACATTTTACCGAATAAGCTTTTTTGGGGTAGATAAAGATGAGCCAAAAAAAGAAAAAGAAGAATCCTTTGAT
The DNA here is from genome assembly GCA_016292445.1 of Oscillospiraceae bacterium. Lineage (GTDB taxonomy): Bacteria > Bacillota > Clostridia > Oscillospirales > Oscillospiraceae > F23-B02. Next base: position 5,304 of record JAEDIN010000009.1, read on the forward strand.
TCTGATTATTGAAATACTGCTGCTGATTGTTCTGAGCGTTGCACTTGTGTATGTGGTGTACAGCGCAATGCAGGCTAATGAGGAGCTCAACAAGCCGACGCCTACACCGACTCCCACCGTGGCGCCGACACCAACGCCGACTCCGGAGCCTACGCCTACTCCCATTGGCCTGCCCGATTTTGAGCCTCATTCGGTCGAGGGAACAGAGCCGGAGAAGCTCATAAAGAGCACGGCTATCATGGTTGACGGCGAAGTTGTTGAGGAATATAAAAACGAATATGAGATTCTTTTCGACCTTCCCGAACGCTATGCCAAGCTTGACGGTGTTTTCGGATTCAGAGGCAACAATTTCCGCACCGGAGCAGCCTTCGGCACTGCTGATGTCAGCAGCAAGTCTCTGTCTGTCGTGTGGAAAAGTGCAACGAGCGGTTTGGCCGATTCCGACGGAAGCTATTGGACCGGAAGCGGCTGGACGGGTCAGGCGCTTATCGCAAAGTGGCCGGAGGCTACCCGTAAAAATATGACCGCAATGTATGAGTGGGCAAGGGAGAAGAAGGATCTCGTTGAGGTCATCCATGCCACCCTTGACGGACATGTTTACTTCTATGAGCTAACTACCGGCGAGAAGACCCGAGACCCATTGAACCTCGGCTTTAATTTCAAGGGTGCAGGCGCACTCGACCCGAGAGGCTACCCCATTTTGTATGTCGGTGCAGGCGTTGACAGTTCAACCAACGGCAGCGCAAGGGCACTCGTCGTCAATCTGCTTGACAATTCGGTCATGTTCGAGTTCGGTAAAAACGACGGCTTTGCAAGCCGCGGCTGGTATATGTTTGACTCGTCGCCGCTTGTCAGTGCAGATACCGACCAGCTTATTTATCCCGGCGAGAGCGGCATACTGTACATTATTCATCTCAACACCAAGTACGATGAAGCCAACGGAACGCTGTCCGTTGATCCGGATAATATTGTCAAGTGGAAATACAACGGTGTTCGCAGCGGTTCAAAATACTGGCTCGGCATTGAATCCTCGGCGGCTATCATCAATCACTATGCCTTTCTTGCCGATAACGGCGGCAACCTCATGTGCCTTGATCTGAACACCCTTAAGCTTGTATGGGTGCAGGATGTGCTTGATGATACCAATTGCACTCCTGTTGTAGATATAGAGGACGGACACCCGTATATTTATATCAGTACCTCCTTCCACATGGGTTGGAGATCAAGCTATAAGGCCGAGATACCCATATGGAAAATAGACGCCGAAACCGGCGAGGTAGTTTGGAAAACCAGCTATGACTGCTACACGGTTGCCGATCTGTCGGGCGGCGTTCAAGGCACGATAGCTGTCGGCAAGAACAAGCTCTCGGATATGATATTTGTCCCCGTTGCGAGAACTCCGGGAGCGGGCTCAGGAACGCTTGTCGCTCTCAAGAAGAGTACCGGCGAGAAGGTATGGGAGCGTGAGACCACGGTTTACAGCTGGAGCTCACCCGTGGACTTCTATGATAAAGACGGCAACGGCTATTTAGCCTACTGCAACTCAGGCTATAACCTTTACCTTATCGACGGCAAGACCGGCGAGGTGCTTGACCAGATGAATCTCGGAGGTAATATCGAGGCGTCACCGGTCATGTACAATAACTACATCGTTATCGGCACGCGTGCGCAGCGCACCTATTGTGTTGAGGTAAAATGACACATTTAGCTTGAAAAATCAAGACGGGAATGTTATTCTAAATAAAAAATAATGCAAAAAGGATAGAGCATCAATGAGAAAAGTAATATTTTATTTCAGCCCCTGCGGCGGCACCAAGGCAGTTGCGGACATAATCAATAAGGAGTACGGAGATGTCCTTATGCAGGAACTCACGACTCCCAGCATGGATGTTGAGCTTGATGCAAACACTCTTGCGTTTTTCTGCTTCCCGGTCTACGGCGGCAGAATACCCAAGCCGATGTATGACCGCATGAAGCAGGTCAAGGGCAATAAGACCCCCTGCGTCCATGTTGCGGTTTACGGCAACCGCGCGGTTGACGATGCGCTGCTCGAGATGCAGGAGCTTACAAATAAGTACGGCTTTGTGACCGTCGGCGGCTGCGAGATGATTGCACCTCATTCCGTTGACCCCAGCTTCGCTGCCGACAGACCCGATGCAAGCGATGTTGCCAAGATGAAGGAATTCCTCAAAAAGCTCGATGAGAAGGAAACTCTCAACGAGGTCAGAATGCCCGGCGACCCCAACTATGCTAAGAAGAAGGCAAACGATTTCCCACTTTACCCCAAGCCCTCCAAGGAGTGCATAGGTTGCGGCATATGCTATAAGTATTGCCCTGCCGGAGCGATAAATGCCAAGCGCATGAAGACGAATAAAAGAAAGTGCATAAGCTGTATGCGCTGCGTGAGTATGTGTTCCACCGAATCGAGAAATGTGCCTCTGCCCATGCGTGTAATCGCCCATGCAGTTCTGAAAAAGACCTGCTCGGACAGGAAAGAACCCAAGTTTTATCTTTAATACATAAAAACAGCAGGTATCACCCGATACCTGCTGTTTTAGTACGCTCTGCCGAGATGCGCAGCTGATAAAACTGCTGTAACCATTGCGGTTGAGCGGCAATAACCGCTTGTAATTTCAAAATGCTTCGTTTGCCAAGCCTCCTGTCGAGCACCGCAAACATTCTCACTATCGGGTCGTCCTCTATGCTTTGCTTGCGTTAAGTTTTGAGCGCATTGAATACCCCTCATCGGTGAAATGAACGGAATACTCCATGCCGATGAGTCAACAATATCTCTCAAAAAGACGGAGTGAAGCAGGGGGTAGAAAAGCGATTGTTCGCGAACTCGCACAAAAAACAAAAAGCCTGCAAACCGTTGAGTTTGCAAGCCTTTTTCATGGTCCGAGTGACTGGAGTTGAACCAGCGGCCTCTTGAACCCCATTCAAGCGCGCTACCATCTGCGCTACACCCGGATTTCTAACGCTCGACTATAATAACACATTCATTCGACAATTGCAAGACCTATTTGCAAAAAATCAGGACAAAAATTGAACGCCCCCGTGATGTACACGAGGGCGCAATTCATTTTTTTACGGGACACTGCATACCGGTGTTGTCTATGGTGGTGTCGCCGGTAAGCAGTATCTGCGAAATCGGCACGATGGTGTAGCCGTCGGCTAAGAGCGCCTCAATAATGCCGGGCAATGCCTCAGGTGTGTTTTTTGCGGCGTTATGGAACAGAACGATGCTGCCGGACTTAACATTTTTAAGTACGCGGTCCTTGATCTCATCTGCGGATAGATCCTTCCAGTCGAGACTGTCTACATCCCACTGAATAGCGTTCATATTCATACCGTTTACCGTTGAAATAACGGTGTCGTTATACTCGCCGTAGGGGCAGCGGAAAAGGGTAGGACGAACGCCGGTGACCTTCTCAATCTTGTCGTTTGAAGCGCTTATATTTGCCTTTATCTGGTCTGCGGAAAGCTGGGCAAAGTGCGCATGATCATCCGAGTGGCTCATGACCTCGTTGCCGGCGTCGTGCAAAGCCTTTACCGACTCGGGGTATTTATCCACCCACTGGCCGACTACAAAGAAGGTCGCATTTATCTTATATTTGTTTAGAATGTCAATAAGCTGCTGTGTATCCTCGTTACCCCACGCCGCATCGAAGGAAAGGGCAACGGTTTTATCTTCGCGCTGAACACAGTAGATAGGAAGCTGTCTATCGCTTGCCGACGCACCGACGACTGCCGGGCTGTTGACCGCCCAGAACACGATGCCGACAAAAAGAACAAGCGACATTGCCGATATCACGGCCTTACGGTTTTTGATTTTATCCAACACATTCTTCAATGTAATCCCTCCCGAAGCAAGTTCTGTACATACTATGATTGACAAGTCCTGATAATGCAAAAACCGGACTAAGTTTCTTAGCCCGGTTTGCGGTTATGCGATTGTCAGCTGGTATGTTACGCCGAATGCTTCGCGGATGAAGTAGTTGAGCTTGATGGAAAAATATGTCGTGTGCGCCGGAACGGTGTGAATGTCCATGTCAAGCGTCTTGGCAATGAGCTTTGCCCTGCACAGGTGATATTCGCTTGAAACCACGGCGATAGTTGCGTTATCGCTCCTTGCGTTTATGATTTCGCGGCTGAACTTGAGGTTTTCGTAGGTCGATGTCGCCTTGTTCTCCATGATTATGCGCTCCGGATCAATGCCTTTTTCGCACAGCCATTCATACATTGCCTGCGCTTCGCTGACATTTTCTCCGCCCCCCTGACCGCCGCTGACTATCACAACGGTGTCGGGGTGCTTTATAAGATAATCCTTTGCGGCTTTAAGCCTTTCCACGAGGGAAAGGGAGGGAGTGTCGCCGTGCACCGCTGCGCCGAGTACGATAAGATAATCGGCGTCAAAGTCGCCGTCACCGGAGGCCTCGTCAATAATAGGTATCTCGATGATGACGAAATACACAAGCCCCATTGCGATGAACATAGCAAGAAACCGCTTGAGAGTTTTGCCTGCAACGCCGAATACAACCATAAACACGCTGAGCAAAAATAAACCGTAGGCAATGTAGTTATGCCCCGAGAATGCAAAGCGCAGGATAACACCTGCCAAAAACAATATCGAGGCGGTTATGATACGACTTTTCTTCATTCTGACAGCGCCTCCCACAACTCATAAGCTTCAAGCAGCTTGTCGTTAAGGCTTTCCTTTTCGGAGTCTATCTCCAAAAGCTTCTCATAGTCGGTGGAATAGACCTCCGCAAGCTTGTCAAGTTCGGATATCTTTTCCTCAAGCTTAGCGATTTCGCGCTCAAGCTTGAGCCGCTGCTTCTCGCTGCTGCCGCTTTTCTTCTTCGGTTGGGGCTGCTTTTTCTTAGCTTCCTGCTTGGCGGTCTGATTAAAGATCTCCTGTCTGACTTTATACTCGCGAAACTCCGAATAAGTACCCCTGTAATCGGTTATCCTGCCGTTTTCGAGGTACCATATGCGTGTTGCGAACTTTTCGATAAAGTACCTGTCATGCGACACGAAAAGCAAAGCCTCCGGATACTGCGAAACCGCGTCCTCCATCCACTCGCGGCTTGCAATGTCGAGATGGTTCGTAGGCTCGTCGAGAATTAAAAAGTTTATATCGCTGCCCATAAGCATGCAAAGTCTCAAACGGCTTTTTTCGCCGCCGGACAAAGCTCCGACGGGAGTAAACACATCCTCACCGCGGAAGCCGAAAGCTCCGAGCCTGTCACGAGCCTCCTGCGGCTGACAACGGCAATCATAGAGCATAGTGTCAACAAGGCTGCGTTCAGGGTGGGAAAAGGATATTATCTGCGGCAGATACGCAGGTCTGACCGACGGACCGAGGTACAGATATCCGGTGTCGGGCAGCTCCTTTTGCATGATAAGCTTGATAAGCGTTGATTTTCCCGTACCGTTGTCGCCGATGAGTGCAATACGCTCTCTGCCTGCAACAGTAAGGTTAAGCTCAGAAAAGAGCTTCTTTTCACCGAAGCTCTTTGAAATGCCCTCGCACACAAGCACCTCATCGCCGCTGAAGCTCTCGGCAGAGAACTTGGCAGAGAGCTTTTTTGCCTGGGTTGGCTTTTCGGTCTGCTCAAGCTTTGCTATGCGCTTTTCCATTGAAAAGGCGCGCTTATGCAGCTTGTCGTTACCCATAAACGCCCAGAGATGCATCTGCTCGGCTGCTTTTGTAAGCTGCTCGATTTTTGCCTGATCCTTCTCGTATTTTCGGAGCTTCTCTTCAAAACGCTTCTGCCGCTCCACGGCATAAAAGCTGTATCCGCCGCTGTAAAACTCCGCCTTACCGTCGTTTATCTCTATACAGCGCCGGGCAATGCGGTCAAGGAAAAAGCGGTCGTGGCTTATGGCAAGCACAGTTCCCTTGAAATGGAGCAGGTAATCCTCAAGCCATTCCGTTGCGCGCAGGTCGAGATGGTTCGTAGGCTCGTCCAAAAGAAGTATATCCGTGTTTTCAAGTATAAGCCGGGCCAGATTTACCCTCGTCCGCTCTCCGCCGGAGAGCCTGTCAAAAAGCTGCTCACGCATATGCTGAGGTATATCAAGACCGTTGGCAACGCGGTTGCGATTGATCTCCATTTCATAACCGCCGAGCCTCCTAAAATTGTCGGAAAGGCGGTCGTATTCACGCAAAACGCAGTCTGAGGAGTCCTTCTCCATGATTTTTTCAAGCTCTTCGAGCCTCGCTGATATCCTGTACAGCTCACGGTGAGCATCCTTAAGCACATCCTCGGTCGTCCAATCGGGAGGATAAACGGGTATCTGTGAAATAAGCCCGATGCGTTTGCCGTTAGCAATGGCGACACTACCCTCGTCACAGTCTATCTCACCTACGAGAATGCGAAACAGTGTGGTCTTGCCGCAGCCGTTGTGTCCGAGTATGCCGACGCGCTCACCCTCGGTAATGTCGAAGCTGAGCCCGTCGAGTATGTTTTTACCCAATTCAAAGGACTTTACAAGTCCGTTGACGGATATGTCTGTCATAGGTTTTCTCCAAGGTTAATTATTTTACTGCGGCGTGCAAAACGGTGTTTGCGACTGCCCCTGCCGAACCGAGACCGCTGCCGCCGTGCTCAACAAGCACGACAAAGGCGTAGGGATGCTCCTCGTCATTCAAGAATCCGACAAACCAGCCGTGGCTTGCCTGACCATTGCCAACCTCCGCCGTTCCTGTTTTACCGGAAATGTTGAGACCGGGGAAGGTCGATTTACCGTATTTGTAGGTAACATTGTAGTTCATCATTGACGATATCTTTGACGCCGTCGAGGATTTAAGCAGCGTTGATTTCGTTTCCGAAACTCCGAGCAGGGAGGGCTCTACAAGTGTGCCGTTATTTGCAATGGCACTGACGACTCTGAGCATTGAGTAAGGACAAACAAGGTCGTTGTATTGACCGATGCCCGACCATGCAAGCGATGCACTGCCGGATTTGTCCCTGTCATATTTGCCTGCGGCGGTAGTGATGTTATCGAGCTTGTGCCGGCTTGTAAGCCCGAGCATATCCGCGTAGTCGCCGAGTGTGTCAGCACCCATCTCAAGTGCAAGTGTGCCGAAAACGCAGTTGCAGGAGTTGGCGAGAGCCTGCTCAATTGTCTGATTTCCGTGATGACCGGTGCAGGTTACGGTTACGCCCTTGACATCGATGCTTCCGTTGCAGGTGAAGGTACGCTGATAAAGATTGTCGATGTTTTCAATTGCCGCCGTAAGCGTAATAAGCTTGAATATCGAGCCGGGGGTGAAGCTTGAGCTGATGCAGCGGTTAATGTACGCACCGTCGGGAAGCTTGGAGGGGGGCTTCGAGGGGTCAATAGAGGGGGAGGACACCATGCAAAGGATTTCTCCTGTTTTATAGTTTGCCACCAAAACCGCTCCGCTTCTGCCGTTGAGAGCTTCATATGCCTTGACATTGAGGTCGGCGTCAACGGTCAGCTTGAGGTCAATGTCGTCCTGTTCCTCAATGCCGGTAAAAATGTTGTATCCGGAGAGCTGGCGGGAAAAGCTTTGCAGCGCACCCGTACCGATGTTTCCGCCGAAGTCACCGACGAGCTGATAACAAGCGGCACGGATATTTGCGTCGTCGGCATATGTGCGGCTACCCCCGCCCATTTTTGCAAGCACCGTGCCGTCTCTGTCCATAAGCGTGTAGGTGCAGTTTGAAGTGGATTCGTCAAAGTACAGCGCCCACTTTTCACCGTCTTTCACGAATCTGAAAATATATATGACAAGACCGACAATGACCAACAGTGCCATTATAATTGCAAAAGATGCTCTTAGGGAGACTTTTTTCATGCTTTTGCCTCCTTTTGCTTGGCGTCGGGAGCTTTAACCACGAAGCTTGCTCCTTTTCGCGTATCTCCGGCCTTAATAAACGCAAGCAGCATCCAACAGGATAATACCGAGGTGCCGCCTCGGGAAACAAAGGGAAATGTTACGCCGGTAAAGGGGAGAATGTCAACAGAACCGAAGACATTAAGCGCAAGCTGTATGAGGAACATACTTGCCGTTGCACAAGCGGCGATGGAATAGTATGCGCTTCTGCCGTGGGCGGTGTTTCTCACGGCGAAGAATGCAAGGGATACAACGGCAAGCACGGCGCAGATTGCGATAAGAAGTCCAAGCTCCTCACATACGAGGCTGAAAACCGTGTCGGTATTGGCGGCAAAGCCGTCCTTGAGCCAACCGTTGCCTGCACCCTTGCCGAACAGACCGCCGGAAGCACCGGCAGACAGAGCGTGGGTCTGCTGATATCCGGTGTCATATACATCTTCCCAGACATGACCCCACGAGGCAAATCGCCTTGCGACATGGGCCTTCATTCGCAGCATAAGGAAGCCTGCCATGCCTGCACCCGTAACGGCGAGTGCGACGGTAGCTATCGAGCCTGAGCGCATGAAGGATATAACGAGGAATGTCACGAAGAATATAAGTGCCGTGCCGAAGTCGCTCATTAAAGCCAGCGCCATGACACAGACGGCGGAAAAGCCGATGAAAACAATAAGGTTTTTGGTGCTGAAAAGGCGGTCAAGCGTTGCTGCACCGACATAGATGTACGCAACCTTAACAAACTCCGAGGGCTGAATGGAAAGGCTGCCTATATAAATCCAGTTCTTTGCACCGTACTGCTCCTTGCCGAGCACGAGAACGAGGGCAAGCAGAGCGAATGCGCCGATAGCGGCAGGCAGACGCATGGTCTTTGTCCTGTCAAGGTCACGCAGCCATGCACCCAGCAGGAAAAACGCAACAACGCCGGCAAAAACTATTATCATCTGCCTGAACATCTCCGAGGGAACTGAGGTGGCAATGACGGAAAGACCTATCGTTGAAAGGAAAAATGCGATGGTTTCAACCTCAAAGCCGGTGCGCCTCAGGCTGCGCATCGCGAAATAACAGAACCATTCAAGCAGAATGAGCAGTGCAAAGCCGAGCGCAATACCGGGGAGCGTTTCTGCCGTGGCACTAAAGCAGTGCTCCAAAAGAAGAAACACCTGAAAAACCGAGAGATAGAGCAGGGTGATGGCAGGGTGGACATTTTTCCAAGTGACCACTCTGCGAGCCTCAATCTCACTGCGCTGTCTTTCGTTTATCTCACGAAATCTGACGCTGATCTCTGACAGGTTTATTACATCGCCGTCACACAGCGGATAGCCGCTAATGCCGACAGACTGACCGTTTACACGAACTCCGCCTTTTGAGAAAATGTCAAATATGCGCCATTTACCCTTGGCACTGCGGATGAGAACAGCGTGAACGCGGCTGACCTTGGAATCCGAAAGGTGTATATCCGCGGAGCGGGTTCTGCCGATGATGTTTTCCCAGTGCGTAATGCGCAGCACCTTATCATCGGTCTGTATGTAACCCCAGATCTCCGTCTGGGATTTGCCGTTAAACATGGAGCGAACCGTTCTTATCAGCACGATAACCGCAAACAGCGGCAGAATAAACGATATTGCTCTTACTATCACAGCAGTCAACCGATTTCACCTCTCTTCGTTTAATGCACATAGAATACTGATTTTATATTATATCATTATTTATGCGCATTGACAAGCAAGGCGCAGTCAATTAAAATATAAGTATGTTTAAGGAAAATAATAAAAAATGGATACTGTTTTTCGCCGCGCTGTTTATTATATGTATCGGCGCATTTTTGCTTTTAATGCGCAGCGGAAATTACGGCACGGTTGCAGTCATTCGTGTCAACGGCGAGATTTATGAAAAAATCAATTTAGATACCGTTACTGTTGCATACGACATAAAAATCAAGACCGAATACGGTTATAATAAGATACACATAGACCGAGGCAGTATTTGCGTTTCCGAATCCGACTGTCGTGATCAGATCTGCGTCAGGCAGGGGGCTATATCGAGTGACGGAGTGCCGATAATCTGTATGCCGCACAGAGTGACCATCGAGATCGAGGGGGACAGCATCGATGCCTAAAACAAGAAAGCTTGCCCTAATGGCGATGCTCACCGCCGTTTCGCTCATCGTTTTCGTCATCGAAGCGCAGATACCGCCGCTCGTTCCCATTCCGGGAGTCAAGCTTGGTCTGGCAAATGTGGTAACGCTGGTTGCCATGCTCATCCTCGGCAAAAAAGAAGCCGGTGCGGTGCTTTTGGTGCGTATAATCATGGGCAGTATGTTTGCCGGAGGAGTGTCGGGCTTTTTGTTCAGCCTCGCAGGCGGTGTCCTGGCATATGCCGTCATGTGCCTCACGGTAAAAATTTTTCCGGAAAAGCTCCTGTGGGTCGTCAGCATACTTGCGGCGATAGGGCATAATATAGGACAGCTTGCCGTATCCGTGTTTGTCACGGGCACACCGTCAATACTTGTGTATGCACCTGCACTTATCGCCTCGGGCATCGTTACCGGTGCGTTTACGGGGCTCGGAGCACTGTATCTTGTTCGCGCGCTTAATAAGCTGGACAAAAAACAAGTATAGTATTATAATAGCGTCATTGATTTTTGATGAAAACAATTTGTTAGGAGACAGAAAAAATGAGCGAATGTACACATGATTGCTCAAGCTGCAGTGAAAATTGCAGCGAACGGGAGCAGGACCTCAGCGCAAAGCTCAATCCTGCATCGAGCGTTAAAAAGGTCATTGCCGTTGTCAGCGGCAAGGGCGGCGTAGGCAAATCTCTTGTAACCAGCATGATGGCGACCGAGATGCAGCGCAGAGGCCATCAGGCGGCAGTGCTTGACGCGGATGTCACCGGCCCCTCAATTCCGAAGGCTTTCGGTATCCATGAGCACGCAAGAGGCACCGAGGAGATGCTGATACCCTGCTATTCAAACAAGGGAACTCAGATAATGTCCATTAACCTTATTCTCGACAATGAGACCGACCCTGTTGTATGGCGCGGTCCTGTCATTGCGGGTGTTGTCACCCAGTTCTGGAGCGATGTTTACTGGAACAATGTTGACTATATGTTTGTCGATATGCCTCCCGGAACGGGCGATGTTCCCCTCACGGTGTTCCAGTCTCTGCCCGTTGACGGTATTATTATCGTAACATCTCCGCAGGAGCTTGTCTCGATGATAGTTGCCAAGGCAGTCAACATGGCAAAGATGATGAATATTCCCGTGCTCGGCATAGTTGAGAATATGTCCTACTATAAGTGCCCCGACTGCGGCAAGGAGCACGAGCTGTTCGGCGCGAGCAAGGTCGCAAAGGTAGCTGAGGAGTTCGGCATCAAGCACTATGCCCGTATGCCCATTGACCCCGTTGTTGCAACGATGGTCGATGCCGGCGAGATTGAAAGTGTTGACACCGCTGCTCTTACCGAGCTTGCGGATTTCATAGAAAAAGGAGAATAAATAATGGTTATTGCAGTATCTTACAAAGACGGCGAAATTTTTGAGCATTTCGGCCATGCGGAATACTTCGCAATTTATAACACCAACGCTGACCAGACCGAGATCACCGAGAAGAAGTTGGTCGAGGTCAAGGAAACCGGCCATCAGGCAGTTGCAGACCTTATGGATTCCTGCGGCGTCGATGTAGTCATCGTCGGTCAGATCGGCACAAGCGCTCGCCAGGCGCTTGCCGAGTACGGTATAGTAGCATTTGCCGGCTTCTGCGGTAATGCTGATGATGCTGCCGAGCTCATGATGCACGGTCAGCTCCCGTTCCTCTCCGATGAGGGCGGCTGCGGCGGCGGATGCAGCGGATGCCACGGTCATGATGACGGCGGCTGCGGCTGCGGAGGTCACGACGACGAGGGCGGCTGCGGCTGCGGTTGCCACTAAGTAAAAACAAAAATTCTCTGTGCTTTTGCACAGAGAATTTTTTCTGTCTAAATCAGTATTTCAGTGTGACCTCAAGTCTCACAGGGTTGTGGTCTGAGTAAGTAAAGCCCTCATCAAGAGTATTGACGGAATTCAGTTTGACATTCGGGGAAAGAATAAAGCCGTCGATAACATAGTATTGCGTGTCGTCGGCATCATCCGGATCATAGGCCTGATTGAGCAGGCGGCAGGTCGGAGTCTGAGTATCGTATGCAAGTGTCCAGCCCTCGGGCATGATATCCTCGGAGATTATGCCGGGCTCCCAAAGGTCGGTATGTTCGTTAGGATATTTGTCGAGACCGCCGGGGAAAATCTGATTGAAGTCGCCGCCGGCGATGACATAGTTGCCCTTTTCGTATTCCGCCTGAATGAACTCACGAAGCTGCTTGGTCTGGGCTATTTTGCCCTCACCGTCGTCATATGCCTCAAGGTGCAGATTTACTATGACGAGCTGCTTATCTGAATCCTGAACGGGCATATAGCTTACGAGCAGGCAGCGTTTCAGGTTAGCCGTGCTGACAGGCCAGCTGAAGGGGCAGGGGAGCGATATACGGTCTGCATGGTCTATCTCATACAGTGAAGTCGTGAGCAGACCGCTGTTGACCTTGCCGATAGGCGGCAGGGGGAAGGGAACATAGGGGCAGGAATAGTTCATTGCGTAGGTACTGTTGTATATCCCGAGATACTGGCACTCATCAATGCCGTATGTACGGCCGGAATCCTTGTCAACTTCCTGAAGCATGAAAATAGAAGCGGAGCTATCATCCTCAAACAGCGTCTTATATACGCCGACAAGGTTAGAAGTGACACCGTCACGGTCATAGGAAACGACATCCTCGCCGCCGTCCATGAAGAAGTCCGCGTTTTTGCCCAGACCGCCGTAGCCGATGTTCCAGCTTACAACGGAAATGGTTTGCCCCTCATAGGGTGAAATCTTTCCGACCCTCGAATTAACTTCAATATCAACATTGGTAACAGGTTCGGGTTTGAACTCGTTTATGCTCAACCAAAGGACAAAACCGGCAACCAGCAGAAGAATAATACCTATAATTATAAGCAGTATCTTCGACAATTTTTTAATCACTTGCCTCACCTCATTTAAGCATATTATCACAGAGCAGTGCGCCGTTCAAGTTTATTAGGTCAAAAAAGCTAAAAAAAGGTCAAATCTGCTTGCTATGATGCAATATTTAGCGTATAATCAACAAGAAATACTATATGTGGAGGTCTAATATGAGCTACGAATTTATAAAGAATTTTGATACAGAGCTTTATGACGCGATGGAAAATGAGCTCCGGCGTCAGCGTGACCACATCGAGCTTATAGCATCCGAAAACTTCACAAGCCGTGCCGTTATGCAGGCAATGGGCAGCCATCTGACCAACAAATATGCCGAGGGTTATCCCGGTGCAAGATATTACGGCGGATGCGAATATGTCGATATAGTCGAGCAGCTTGCCATTGACAGGGCTAAGGAACTTTTCGGTGCTGAGCACGCAAATGTTCAGCCTCACTCCGGCTCACAGGCAAATGTTGCCGTTTATCTTGCACTGCTTAAGCCCGGCGATACCATACTCGGCATGGATCTCAGCCACGGTGGTCATCTGACCCACGGCTCAAGGGCCTCTATTTCGGGTAAATACTTCAACTCCTGCTTCTATGGTGTTGATCCGGAAACCGAGCGCATTGACTACGAAAAGGCAATGCAGATAGCCGGTGAGTGCAAGCCCAAGCTCATAATTGCAGGCGCAAGCGCATATTCCCGCTTTATCGACTTTGCCAAAATGCGCGAGATTGCCGATGAGGTAGGCGCATATCTGATGGTTGACATGGCTCATATCGGCGGCCTTGTCGCGGCGGGCGTTCACCCCAGTCCCGTGCCTTATGCCGATGTTGTGACCAGCACCACGCACAAGACACTCAGAGGTCCTCGCGGTGCAATAATCCTATGCAAGGATGAGCTTAAAAAGAAGATAAACAGCGCAGTGTTCCCCGGAACTCAGGGCGGACCTCTTATGCACATCATTGCCGGTAAGGCGGTGTGCTTCAAGGAGGCGATGAGTGAGGAGTTTAAGGCATATCAGACTCAGGTGGTCAAAAACGCCGCAGTTCTGGCAGATACCCTTTCCAAGGGCGGTATTCGTCTTGTTTCGGGCGGCACTGACAATCATCTCATCCTTGCCGATACCATGAGTCTGGGCAGAACCGGCATGGAGGTTCAGGAACTGCTTGACGCTGCCCATATCACCGCAAACAAGAACTCTATACCCTTTGACAAGCAGTCGGTCAAGCTCACCAGCGGTATGCGCTTCGGCACTCCTGCCGCGACCACGAGAGGCATGGCTGAGGTCGAGATGGTCGAGATAGGCAACATGATAGTCAAGCTCATAAACGAGGGTGACGCAGCGGTAGCGGATGTAAAGAGCCGCGTCATCGAGCTTTGCGATAAGTTCCCGCTTTATCCCGGACTGTAATGAATAGATCAAGTCTTAGCGTACTGGGCTGCTATGTTCTGTGGGGATTGCTGCCGATATTCTGGAAGCTGCTTGCAAATGTCGATTCGGTATATGTTCTTGCCCAAAGAGTGCTGTTTTCGTGCATCTTCTGTCTTGCAATCATTTTGCTTAAGAAGAATGGCAGCAGCGTAAAGAATATACTCAAAAGCAAAACCGAACGCCGTAGGTACTTCGTTTGCGGTATTCTCATTTCGATAAACTGGGGAGTATATATTCTTACCATTGCAATGGGAAAAATACTTGAGGCAAGCCTTGCGTATTATATGAATCCGCTGTTTTCCGTCGTCATCGGCGCACTGATTTTTAAGGAAAAGCTCTCTGCCTTTCAGTGGGTCTCTGTGGGGCTTGCCTTTGTCGGGGTTATGATATCGGTCATAGCCTACGGTAATGTGCCGTATCTTGCGATTATAATCGGTCTGTCGTTTGCTCTCTACGGTGCAATGAAGAAAACAATCAAGGCAGAAAGCGAGGTTTCCATTTGCATGGAGACGATGTCTGTTCTGCCCTTGGCACTTGTTTTCATTGCTTATGCTCAGGCATCCGGCTACACCTCCTTCAGTTCACTCAGCACGACGGAGATGCTGCTTTTAATTGCATCGGGTCCGGTTACATCGATACCGCTCATGCTCTTTGCAAAGGGCATCAAGGAAACGAGTATCACAACCTCGGGAATACTAATGTATGTCAATCCCACACTGCAATTACTTGTGGGCGTGCTGATCTATAATGAAGTCTTCACTAAAATGAACGCGATTACTTTTGCCTTTGTGTGGGCAGCGGTCATTCTGTTTGTTCTTGACAGTCTGAATAAACATAAAGTAAAAGCGTAAAAAACAGGCAATGCAGTTCAACTGCATTGCCTGTTTTCTCTGCTCATAATTACAGCTCTGCGATGACCTCGCACTCGACGAGAACATCCTTGGGAAGTCTTGCAACCTCAACGCAGGAACGCGCAGGGAAGGGCTCGGTGAAATACTGGGCGTAGATGCCGTTAACAGTGCCGAAATCGTTCATGTCTTTGATGAAAACGGTAGTCTTTACGACCTTGGACATATCGGAGCCTGCAGCCTTGAGAAGCTCGGAAAGGTTTTTAAACACCTGATGTGCCTGAGCCTCAACACCGACGGCAACTTCGCCGGTCTCGGGGATAATGCCGACCTGACCGGAAGTGTAGACCATGTTGCCGACTATCTGAGCCTGTGAATAAGGACCGATAGCAGCGGGAGCTTTAGTTGTAGAAACGGTTTTCATTTTATTATCCTCCATTTAGTTAATGTTTACTGTGTATCCGAGCTTCTCAAGAGAACTGACAACTGACTTGCCATGCTCGATTCCACCGACTTCACAAGTGATCTGGACATTTGTTTCATTAGGATTTAGAGCAGTGCTCAATCTGTCGTGGACAACGGAGATAATGTTTGCGCCCAGACCGGCAATATGATTGAGCAAATGGCTGAGACTGCCGGGCTTATCAAGAAGAGTTACGCTGAATCTCAGGCGGCGGTGACGGGCAACAAGACCCTGCTCGATGATGCACTGAATGAAGCTTACATCAATGTTGCCGCCGGAAAGCAGGCAAACGACGCGCTTGCCCTTGACATCGACTCTGCCCTTCAATACTGCGGCAACAGGAGTTGCACCGGAGGGCTCGACTATCTGCTTGCAGCGCTCCATGAGCAGAAGTATCGCTTCGGATATCTCGTTATCATTAACGGTAACGACATCGTCAACATAGCGGTTGATAAGCTCAACGGTAATGTCGCCGGGGCTTTTCACAGCAATGCCGTCTGCAATCGTCGAAACTGTCTGCGTCGATATGTATTTTTTAGCCTTAAAAGACTGAGCTATAGCGTCAGCACCCTCTGCCTGAACGCCAATCACTTCAATTCGGGGATTTATCTGCTTTACGCAGGCTGCAACACCCGCAAGCAGACCACCGCCGCCTGCCGGTACAACGATCATATCGACCGTGGGCAGGTCTCCGACTATCTCAAGACCGAGAGTACCCTGGCCGGCGATAACATCGAGGTCATTGTAAGGATGGAGGAAGGTGGCATTTTCCTTCTCGCAGATTTCGCAAGCTGCCTTGTAAGCGTCGTCGTAGCAGTCACCGGCAAGAACGACTTTAGCACCGTAGCCCTCGGTAGCCTGCACCTTGGCGATGGGTGCGGTCTTGGGCATAACGATGGTTGCCGGAATACCGAACTTTCTTGCAGCACAGGCAACACCCTGAGCATGGTTTCCGGCAGAGGAGGCGACAACGGAGCTTACGCCGCCGTTTTCCATCAGTGAGGCAATCTTATTGCTTGCACCTCTGATTTTAAAAGAGCCGGTTTTTTGGCGGTTTTCGCACTTGAGATAAATGCTTCCTCCGGTCATATCTGAAAAGGTAGAGGATAGATCGAGCTCGGTGTGATGCAGCATGGGAGCGAGCCTTTTTGCCGCAAGTTCAAAATTGCTAAGTGGCAGATCCACGGTTAACACCTCGTTTGAAAAAATTTTGTATGAAAATTTTACCGCATTAATACTCAAAACGCAATAGCTTTAGAGCAAAAATGTCTATGTAGCGGCAACAAAAATGCTATATGTCCTCATCAAGAGAACATTAGCTTTTCACTGCCGCACACTTGCAATGTCAACCGATCGTGCTTATGTTTCTGACATAATTTCTCATCTCATCACGGGATTTAATGCCGTGGGAGCCGTCTATTATTTTTTGCTGCTTATCGGCATCAAGTCCTGAAAAATAGAAGAATGCATCGGCGTTTTGCATGAGTGCCATTCCGAGACCAAGGGGAATATCTCTGCCGTTTTTAGAGTTCATTTTGTTCACCTCAGAAATAGCATTTGCAAAATGAATAAAAAAATACGGTGTGCTTTTGCACACCGTATTGCTTACTCTTTATAAGGGAGGGAATCAAAATAGCTTGAATCGGAATTGCCGTTAATCTTCCATCCGGAATCGGATTTTTCAATTTTTATCTTTCCGGTAAGACCTTGATCGGTGGTAAAGCTTATATATGTGCTTCCGTCGGTTTCGGTGAATTTGAGCTTGTAATCTGCCGGAAGAATTTTTCCGTCGGCAAGAGTCAAATCCTTGGCAGTGGTCACATAGCTTGTTTCGCTGAGCTTCAAAACGGAGGAGTCCTTGATGAACTTACCGTCTGAATAGCTGTAGCTGACCTGCGCGGTGTAAGTGCCGAGAATGTTGACTGTCTGCTTGAGAGTGAGCTTGTTGTGATTAAATTCCTTGACAGTGCCGCTTGCGCAATCGTTTTCACCGAAGGAGAAAGACTTGAGCTCGCCGTCAAAACCAAAGCAGTAGGTTACGGTCTCGCCGTCGGCGGTTTTGCCGTCTATGAAAATCTCTGTGTTTCCGTTGCCGTCGATATCAAAAAGACGGATATTGGCACTTCCTTTTATTGAAGTTGCCTTTTCGTGAGTTTTGCCGGCGGACTCAACGGAGAGCGTGAGGCAGCCCTTACTGTCGGTGCTTGTATTTATCTTCTCCTGCGTATCGTCGCTGTTGAGGTCTGCGGAGTAGGGGAGCTTGCTGCTTATAAGGGTGCCGGTCTCGCCGCCGTCGGGGTCAAGTATCGTGACCTTGCCGTTGCTGTCGGCGGAGAGCAGGCGACGCTCATAGGTGCCGTCGGGACGGGTAAAGCCGATGAAAATGCCGGGGCTTGTCTTGAGCTCTTTATTTATTGCAAAGGCAGCACCCTCTGCGAGGTCACTGCAATACCAAAGCTGGGTTTCGAGCGAGTACTTGCCGCTGGATTTGTAGTAGTTAGCGGAATAGACGCTGACGTTATATATCTTGCCTGAAACGGTCACGAGCACGGATTTTATATCTTTATCCGCTTCCTTACCGACTATGGTGAGCGAGTCGGTATCGGCGTCCTTAGCAAGAGTGGCGTTAATATCACCGCTTGTACCGTCAAACTCGGCAGGAACAAATTCCTCCTTGAGCTTTCCGGCAAGCACATCGTACTTAACGGTAAACTCAAATGCACCCTCGTCGGCAGAGGCAATTTCGCCGGGGTTAATGGCAATAACAACACCGCTGGTACTCATGTACCAATGACCGTCGGAGATAAGATCCTTAACCTTCTCGGTGTAGCCCTCTGCAAACAGCATATCGTCATATTTGCTTTCGGAAAGTGAGCTGAAGATGTCCTCCGAGCAGATGTTGACAAATTCCTCGAGGTTGTCGGTAATGTCGGCAAGCTTGAGCTCAGCGCCGGTGTAGGCATTGTAGTTATGACCCGTTATAGCGCTTGCCGAGCCGGTACCGAGGTTTGCCTTGTCATACATTCTGAATGAAACCACAGCACTGTCTCCTCGTGTTACGCGAACATAACGGTTCTGGCTGAAAGCATCCAACTCGTCGCTGTCGGCCTCCTCGGCAAGCTCCTTGTAGGCTTTACGGCTGCTTTCAAGCTGTTCGCCGGTAAAGGTTTTATTGACTGCGGCTATGCTGTCGTTGATTGCCTTTGCTGCCTCGGGACGGTTGGGCATCGTCACGGTAGGTACAGCAAGAGAAACACCGGTTTCGGGCTTTGAGGTATTGATATCAACAACGGTGTCACCGCCGCAGATAAGCTTATCACTTGCGTTCAATATAAGATGGTCCTTGGTGACGGTAATATCAATACGAGCCATATTTGAAAAATCACTGCTGAAAGACTCGATGGCGATGACATTAAGTTCCTTATCGTATATGCAGATACTGTAATCAATGACAGCTTTCTCAGAACCCTCGGCAGCTTTACCGGCAAAGTCGAAGTGAACGACCTCACCGGCACTAAGTGCCGAACCGTCGGCATGGTTCGTGGATTCCGAGCCTGATTCCGTGCCGTAGGACACAGTGTAAACATCGTCGGCCTCAACGGTGACAAAAACACCGCATTCACGCTCCTTGACGGTTTCTTCCTTCTTGCCGCAGGCACACAGAGCGAGCACGAGAGTGAGTGCCAATAAAATGGCCGCAAATCTACGCATAAAGGTTCTCCTATCTGCTGAAAACACAGCATAAACTCTATATCTCACGAAGTATAACACAATACATAATAAAATTCCAGCAAAATTGAAAAACTTAATAAAACAGACACATTTGCAATAAAAAACCTCCCGAGGCATATAGCCAGGGGAGGCAGTGTGTGTTATATCAATCAGGGTTATGTGCAGGGTAGTGGATATGCAGCAGGTCGTGCGCTCTGCCTCTAAGCAGCTCGTATATGGCGTCAAGTGCCGGGTTTTGCTCGGAGGAACGAAGCTCGCAGGCCTTGTCGGCAGCGAAGATGCCTTCGTTTCTCTCGGCCTTGCGTGCCTGACAGGCAGGGGGCTGACCGCCGCCGCCGATGCAGCCGTTGGGACAGGCCATGACCTCGACAAAGTGGAAGAATTCCTCGCCGGATTCTATCTTTGCGATGAGCTTATCGGCATTGCCGAGACCGTTTGCAACGGCTATCCTGAGCGTTGTATCGCCGGCAGTGACCTCGAATGCCTTGATGCCCTCAAGACCGCGAACGCCGCACTCGGCGACCTTTGCCAAGGTTTCGTCGGACACATCACCGAGAACATGGCGAATAACAGCCTCGGTAACGCCGCCGGTGACGCCGAAAATGACGCCTGCCCCGGTGTAGGGAGCAAAGGGAGCATCGGGCTTCGAATCGGGAATTTTTGCAAAGTCAATGCCGGATTCCTTTATCATGCGCACAAGCTCCTGGGTAGTGAGCACGAGGTCAATAAGTCTTTCGCCGTCCTTGATAAGCTCGGGGCGGGCAGCCTCTGCCTTCTTAGCCGTGCACGGCATAACTGCGACGGAAACGACCTCCTCGTCTGCGTACTGCTGACGGATGAGCGCACCGAACATCTCCATCGGTGAGCCGCAGGTAGAAACCTGAGGCATGAGGTGCGGGTGCTTGTTTTCAACATGCTTTATCCAGCCCGGGCAGCAGGAGGTGAACATGGGGAGCTTTGCACCGCTCTTGAGCTTCTCAAAGAACTCTGCCGATTCCTCCATGATGGTGAGGTCTGCGGTGAGAGAGGTGTCAAACACATAGTCAACGCCCATCATCTTGAGTGCGGTGACTATCTTGCCCATCACGGGAATGCTTGCGGGAATACCGAATTCCTCGCCAATGCCGACGCGAACTGCCGGAGCGACCTGGACTGCAACCTTCTTGCTGGGGTCGTAGATAGCCTTCCACATATCGGAGATCTCGTTTTTAACCGTTAACGCACCGGTGGGGCAGACAGCGGCACACTGACCGCAGCCTACGCAGTCGGTGTCGGCAAGCTTCTTATCAAAGCCGCAGGAGACAAAGGTCTCCATACCGCGATTGGCAAAGTCGATGGCGTGAATATTCTGCACCTCGGCACACATTCTCACGCACTTACCGCAGAGAATGCACTTGGAGGGGTCACGAACGATGGCCGGAGAGGAGTCATCGATAGGCTCCTTGCAGTAGTTGTTTGCAAAGCGGACATTGGTGACATTGTAACGCTTGGCGTATTCCTGAAGCTTGCACTTGCCGGACTTATCACAGGTGGTACACTCTGCTCTGTGGCTTGCGAGCAGAAGTTCAAGTATCATCTGGCGATGCTTGCGCAGCTTTGCGGTGTTGGTGCGGATGACCATTCCGTCTTTTGGAATGACGGTGCAGGCAGCCTCAATACCGCCGCGCTCGTTTTCAACAACGCAGAGGCGGCAGCCGCCGTAGATAGACAGGCTTTCGCAGTAGCAGAGGTTGGGGATATCAATGTGATTTTGCTGTGCCACTTCAAGGACATTGCGTGCTTTTTCAAATTCACAGCTAATGCCGTCTATAATCATACGCTTCATATCGTCAAACCTCCTTTATCGCGTGCTTGGGACAGCCGATCTTACATTCACGGCACTTAATGCACTTCTCGGGATCAATGGTGTGCGGTTTTCTCAGCTGGCCGGTGATGGCACCGACGGGGCAGTTGCGTGCGCACTTTGTGCAGCCGATGCACTTTTCGGGGTCGATCCACATGGTACACAGCGAACGGCAGACACCGGCAGGACATTTTTTGTCCTGTACATGGGCGATGTACTCGTTTTTAAAGTATTTAAGAGTACTGAGCACGGGGTTTGTAGCGGTTTTGCCCAGTCCGCAGAGCGAGCAGCTTTTAACGACCGCGGCAAGCTCCTGGAGCATATCAATATCCTCAAGCTCACCCTGACCGTGAGTGATGCGCTCGAGTATCGCCTGAATCTTGGGAATGCCCTCGCGGCAGGTGGTGCACTTTCCGCAGGATTCCTTCTTGGTAAAGTTCATGAAGAAACGAGCTATCTCGACCATGCAGGTGTCGTCGCCCATAACAACGAGACCGCCCGAGCCGATAATTGCGCCAATCTTCTTGGTCGAGTCAAAATCAAGAGGCAGGTCAAGGTGCTCCTCGGTCAGGCAGCCGCCGGAGGGACCGCCTATCTGAACGGCCTTGAAGTTTCCGCTCTTTACGCCGCCGCCGATGTTGTATACGATCTCACGCAGGGTCGTACCCATAGGCACCTCGATAAGACCGGTGTGCCTGATATTGCCGGTAAGGGCAAAGGCCTTAGTACCAGAGCTGCCCTCTGTGCCTATTGCCTTGTACCACTTTGCGCCCTTGTCGATAATAACCGGAACATTGGCAAAGGTCTCAACATTGTTAAGGGAAGTGGGGGCATTAAACAGACCGTGGTCAACACTTCTCGGGGGCTTGGTGCGAGGCATACCGCGCTGACCTTCTATTGAGGCGGTCAGAGCCGAGCCCTCACCGCAGACGAATGCGCCTGCACCCATGTTGATGTGCAGATGGAAGCTCTTGCCCGAGCCGAAAATGTCGTCGCCGAGTATTCCGATTGCCTCTGCGTCCTCGATTGCCTTCTGCAAACGCTTAACGGCAAGAGGATATTCCGCACGGACATAAATGTAGCCTTCGGTCGCTTCGCAGGCAACCGCAGCAATTATCATGCCCTCTATCATTCTGTGGGGATCGCCTTCCATAATGGAGCGGTCCATGAATGCACCGGGGTCGCCTTCATCGCCGTTGCAGACGATATACTTAACGGGTGCCTCCTTGTGTGCGGCGACCTGTGCCCACTTTTTGCCGGTGGGGAAGCCTGCACCGCCTCTGCCGCGCAGACCGGATTCGGAAACCTCATTTATGACCTCATCGGGGGTCATCTCGAATATAACCTTTTCAAGCGCGGAGTAACCGCCGACGGCTATGTATTCCTCAATGCTTTCTGCGTTTATGTGACCGCAATGTTCGAGAGCAACACGAGTCTGCTGCTTGTAGAAGGGGATATCCTCCTGGCGGTTGTAGGAGCGGCCGTTATCGTGATAAACGAGTCTGTCAACAACATTGTCATTGAGGATAGTCTCGTTGACTATCTCCTCGCAGTCGTCCACCTTACACTTTATGTAGAGTATACCGGCAGGCTCTATTCTTACCAAAGGGCCCATTTCGCAGAAGCCGTGGCAGCCGCTCTTTTTAAGACCCACAGAACTGCCGTGGTCAACATGGTCCTGAAGCACAACATCGACCTTAAGACCCTTGCTCTCCATTATTTCACGGAACTTAGCATAAATATCAAGTGAGCCGCCGGCAACGCAGCCCGAGCCGCCGCAGACAAGTATCTGCTTTCTCTGACAGGCAAGTCTTTTTTCGCATTGCTCGCGGAAACTTCTGAGTTCTTCTCTGGAATCAATTCTCATAATCCTTCAGCCTCCCTCAAATCAGAAATAAGCTGGCGCATCTTATCCGGAGTCATCTTGGGATGAACGACATCGTTAACGGTGCAGACCGGTGCAAGACCGCAGGCACCCAAGCAGGACACGCGCTCGATGGTAAACAAGCCGTCGGCGGACATGTGATCCTCGGGCTTCATACCGGTGGCCTCGTAAAGGGCCTCCTGAACATCATCGGATTTTCTTACATGGCAAGCAGTGCCGTTGCAGACCTTGATAACATACTTACCCTTTTCGTTCATGGAGAAGTTTTCGTAAAAGGTCGCTATACCGTAAAGCTCAGCCGGGGAAACGCCGACCTTATCCGCGACATACATAAGCGCGTCCTCAGGCAGGAACTTGTATTCCTTCTGAATGTCCTGCATTATCGGAATAACCTTGGTCTTCTGGCACTCATGCTTTTCGAGAATGAAGTCGATCAGCTTAAAATCAACTTGTATCATGTTATCATCCTTCCTGTTGGTATTTCACTTTAACGCTTTGATGCCTTCAATTATAAATATATCACGGAGCAAAGTAAAGAAAAGTTATTTTTTTGTTAATTAATACGAAACGGCCAATTTGTAAAAATTATGCTGCGGCACAATGTATAATTACTTTCGCTTTTAAAACTAAATGCACAAAAAGCCGTTGATATGTCTGATTTTAGCGTATTTTTTTGTGTACTTTGATGAATGAAAATAAGTTTGATAATTAACAGATTTTAAGTGCAGGAAAGATAAGGCTTTTGTTAATCTAAAAACACTTGACTTAATATCGCAAAAGAGTATAATCATAAACATAAAATGTCTAATATAAGACATTTTGAGGTGGAATATGAAACTGAACGACGCAGAAATTGAGCTCGTTATGAAAACGGAACTGTTTCGCGGTTCGCCGCGCAGTGTGCTGATGAGAATAATTGCCGTGTCAGACTGCACAGTCGAGGAGTACTCGAAAAACGATATCGTTTTCAGCAAAACAAGCTTTACTCGCAGCCTCGGAATAGTGCTTGGGGGAAAGCTTCGTGTTACAAAGGAAAATGCCGATAAGCGTCCTATTGTGATGAGCACGCTGCAAAGCGGTTCACTGTTCGGGGCGGCGGCACTGTTTAACAGTCAGGGCGAGTATGTCACGCAGATAACGGCAATTGAGCATAGCCGGATACTGTTTCTGCCGCAAAGGCTCATAAAGCGAATGATTGAGCGCGAGCCGGAGATTGCGGAAAACTATATAAGATATCTGTCGGAGCGCATACTGTTTCTGAACAGAAAGATCTATTTTTTGACCGCCGGAACGGCAGAGCAGCGCCTTGCAAGCTTTTTGCTTGATAATTTAAGCGAGGGCGAATATTCGGAGATGCCCATGCCGATGCATCGGCTTGCAGATGCGCTCAATATGTCAAGGGCATCGCTTTACAGGGCCTTTGACCTGTTGATAGAAAGCGGAGCGGTTTCAAAACAGGGAAAACTTGTCTGTATCAGCAATGCAGAACTTTTAAATCAAGTATAAAGGAAGGTAAAACCATGAACATGAAAAAGCTTATTACTTATCTCTTGGTATTATGTATGCTGTTGTGTGCTCTAAGCGGCTGCGAGTCAAAGCCGGAGGAGCCGGCCGAGGAGGCGACGACCATAAAAATCGGCGCACTCACAGGCCCTACTGCCATGGGACTTGTTAAGCTAATGGATGACAGCGATAACGGCAACAGTGTGAATAAATACGAGTTTAAGCTCCAGAGCGAGGCAACCGCCTTTGTTCCTGCGCTTACCAAGGGCGAGATTGATATTGCGGCAGTTCCGGCAAACCTTGCCTCTGTCATTTATAACAATACAGACGGCGGGATAAAGCTTCTTGCCATAAACACCCTCGGTGTACTTTACATCGTTGAGCGCGGTGACAGCGTAAAGACCCTTGCCGACCTTTCCGGCAAGACCGTTTACGCAACCGGTGAGGGCGCAGCTCCTGAATACGGTCTGCGTTACCTTCTCAAGGAAAACGGACTTGAGGGCGATAAAGCTCCGAATATCCAGTGGTGCTCGGATACCACCGAGGCACTTTCCTACATTGCCGCTGACGAAAACGCGATTGCAATGCTTCCTCAGCCCTTTGTGACTGCGGCTCAGGCAAAGGTTAACGATCTGCGTGTTGCGATAAGCCTAAATGACGAGTGGACAAAGCTCGATAACGGCTCTGCAATGGTGACCGGTGTACTTGTTGTACGCAGCGAGTTTGCGGATAAATATCCCCGGCAGCTTGAAAAGTTCATGCAGGAATACGAAAGCTCGGTCAAGTTCGTTCAGGGAAACACCGAGGCGGCAGCCAAGCTCGTCGGCAATTATGAGATTGTCAAGGCACCCATTGCGCAGAAGGCTCTGCCATACTGCAACATCACCTTTATCACCGGGCAGCAGATGAAGACCGATATGGAAGGCTACCTCGGCGTACTCAAAGACTTAAACCCCAAGGCTATAGGCGGTAAGCTGCCCGACGCAGAGTTCTACTATGGAGCGTAAAGCAGGCAAGCTGCTTGCGGTAATATTTGCGCTGTGTCTGTGGCAGCTCGCCGCAATGACGATAGACAGCAAAATACTGCTTGTATCTCCCGTTGAAGTCGCCGTCAGGCTTACGACAATATGGCAGACCGAGGGCTTCTGGACATCGATATGGTTCAGCTTTTATCACATAGCCGGCGGATTCTTTCTTGCCCTTTTCCTTGGCATTGCGCTTGCCGCGCTTGCAGGGAGGTTTCGCCGGATAGAAACGCTTTTGTGGCCGTTTCTCGTCACAATAAAAACCGTTCCTGTGGCATCCTTCGTTGTCATATGCCTTATCTGGCTGTCGGCGGAAAATCTGTCCGTTTTCATTTCCTTTCTAATCGTGCTTCCGGTTGTATACGGTAATGTGCTTGAGGGCATAAAAAACGAGGACAAATTGATGCTTGAGGTCGGAACTGTATTCAAGATGCCGCTTCTGCGCCGGTTATTGTATATCCACCTGCCGCAGCTTAAACCCTTTATCATGTCCGCCTGCGCAACCGCGCTGGGCATGGCGTGGAAGGCGGGAGTTGCCGCAGAGATAATCGGCACACCCGACGGCTCGATCGGTAAGCAGCTATTCTACTCAAAGATATACCTTGATACGGATGACCTGTTGTGCTGGACGGTCATAATTGTCATTGTGAGCGTGCTTTTCGAAAAGCTTTTCATGCTCGGACTTAAAGCCCTTTACGGTAGATTGGAGCGCGGCTGATGAAACTTCACAATGTGAGCAAGAGCTTTGACGGCAAAAGCGTACTAAAGAATTTCAGCCTTGAAATTCAGGACGGCGAGACGGTACTCATAAGCGGTGTTTCAGGCAGAGGTAAAACTACGCTTCTGCGTCTCATGATGGGGCTCATATTGCCCGATGAGGGCGAGGTAGACGATATACCCCGCTCCATTGCCGCAGTATTCCAGGAGGACAGGCTTCCCAATGATTTCACGCCATATGTTTGTGTTAAAATGACAGCTCCCCGCGTCGTTTCGGGAGCAACGGTATTAAATCATCTTTCCGAGGTCGGACTTGCCGATTGCACCGATAAGCCTGTATCGCAGTTATCCGGCGGAATGCGCCGTAGAGTTGCAATTGCAAGAGCGATAGTATGTGACGCATTGGCGGTCTTTCTTGACGAACCGTTTACGGGGCTTGACAGGGAAACAAAGCTTAAAACGATTGACTACATCAAAAAGTATACGCAAGGCAAAACGCTCATAGTCGTAAGCCATGACGATGAGGACGCAAGCCTGCTGAATGCAAGAAAAATCAGGATTTAGCATTGCTAAATCCTGATTTTTTCATTTCTTGGTGCCGGATACCTGATACATATTATCATCGGATATAACTACATCCACATCAAAATAAGGCTCCATCAGCTTTTTAAGCTCCGTTTCGCTCATAAGCCCCATCGATACTTTGCTTGCGCCGCCCTCATGGTGGCGGTCGATCTTTTCGCGGCTCATGCCATGCGCAATTGACAGTCTGCCGCCGTGCTTAAGCCTTGATGCAAGAACCCGGATGAGCCTTTCAGGCTCGGGGAAGTGGGGGAAAGCGTTATACACTATACAGCAGTCGTAATCGCTGCCAAGCTCCGCGGTTTCAACATCAGCGCATATAAAGTTCACATTGCCCTGCCTGAATTTGCTTTTGGCAATCGCAATCATTTCCGGAGAAATATCTATGCCCGTGACAGAACCTGCATCTCTTGCAAGGTAGTCGGGAATTAACACACCCGTGCCGCAGGCAACATCGAGAACCTTGACACCCTCGCTTATGCCGCCGTTATCCAAAATGGCGTTAATAACGGCATCATTGCGTATAAGCTCGGCGTCCCATGACGCAGCGTGCCTGTCGAAAAAATCTATGATATCCTTTTTGTCCATATCAGTCCTCAAGCTTCGGATAACGTTCCGGAATGAGATGTGATTTCATGAGTGCAAAAACGATGGTCGGAATGAAAACGAGCTGAATGACGGTTCCGGGCCAGCTTGTTATCACGCTGCCTGCAACCCATGCGCTGATGGTGTAGCTGCCTTTGGCAAAAATCAGTGCTTTCGCAACACCTGCAAGCACTCTGCCGCAGATAATGGCTACAATGAGGCTTATGTAGAGATCGGCGTAGGTGCTCTTGGTGTGAACGAGCTTCATCATAAGACCGGCAACAACGCCGTATATTGCAAGCTCAACCATCATTGCAGGCAGCATAGCAATGGGGGGCATTGCGGAAAGCGCACTTGAAAGAGCAGGACCTGCAATACCGCACAGCAGACCGTAGGGCCAGCCGCACACAAGGCCGCAGATGAACACGGGAATGTGCATGGGACAGAATATGCTGCCTGCATTCTGAATGCCGTGGAACATAAGGGGTATTACATAGCACAGAGCTATGCAAACTGCGGTGATGATTGACTTTTTAACGCTGGACATTTTTCTCATATTTATCCTCCTATATTATGACCTCTGCCGCACACAGAACACAGCAGATAATGATTGCAAAGTATGATTTCAAAGGCATTGCTCCGTATTTTCTGCGTGTACGATACTTTGCGCCTCGGTAGCCACGGGCTTCCATGGCCATGGCAAGCTCATCGGCCTTTTTAAATGCCGATAGAAACATCGGAACGATGAGCGGGAGCATCGCCGCAGCTCTTTCGTGAAGCTTCTTGCTTTCAAACCGTGCGCCTCTTGCTATCTGTGCCTTTTTAACGGTGTCAGCCTCCTGCAAAAGCGTGGGGATAAACTGTATAGCGACGGATAATATCATTGCTATCTCGTCGGCAGGCATACGCACAAGCTTGAGCGGCTTAAGCAAGGCCTGAATTGCGTGGGTCGTTTCCAGCGGCGAAGTAACAAGGGTGAAAATGTTTGCTATAACCAAAATGATGAGTATCCTGAACACAACATTGAAGCCCTGCACCATGCCCTCAACCGAAAGGCTGATTATCCACCACTGCCAAAAGGCATTCTCACTTGTGAAAAACAATGCGTTCATAATGAAAATCAGCACGAAGAACCAGAACATTCGCTTAACAGAGCCGGCTGCAGTCGATAGCGATAGTCCTGAAATGCAAATCAGTACACCTACAAAGCAGAGCACAAGAGCATAGCCCCAAACGCTGTCACTGAGAATGACTGCGGCTATCAGCATAATAAAGCAAATAAGCTTTGCTCTTGCGTCAAGCCCATGAAGTGCGGAATTGCCGGGGATATACTGTCCCGTCATGCGCTCATTCATCACCGTCACCGCCCTTCAAA
>JAEDIN010000058.1 GCA_016292445.1 Oscillospiraceae bacterium
AGCAGCAGCTCCGGCATTATCGAGATGCCCAAGCCCTGCTCGACCATGGCGATAATCGCGTAGTCGTCCTTTGTGGAAAACTTGATGTTCGGCTTTATCCCCGCGGCACTGAGTGCCTTGTTTGCGTCATGGTTCGAGGTCTCCAGCAGAGTGATAAACGCCTCCGTCTCGCACTCGACGAGCGGAAACTTGGGGTAAGAGGCAAACTTGTGGTCCGGCGGCAAAATTGCCAGCAGCCTGTCCTCCATCAGCGCGATGCACTCGCAGCCGAGCTTAGCCGGCAGGTTTACGAAGCCGAGGTCAACGCTGCCGTCGGTTATCCACTTTTCGACATCGTGGTAGTCGCCGTTTAACAGCTTTATATCGACATTGGGGTAGTCGCGCTGAAACTCCTTGATTACGCCGGGCAGCCAGTGTACCGCGACCGAGGTGAACGCGCCGATGCGCACCGTGCCGAAGTCAAGACCCCTTATGGCGGAAACGGTCTGATTTAGCTGCTCATAGTAGTTGAGCATACCGCGCACCGAGGGCATTATCCGCTCCCCGTCGTCTGTAAGGCGCACGCCGGCTCTCGAGCGGGTGAGTATGGCAAAGCCGAACTGCTCCTCGAGCGAATTTATCGTGTGGCTGACCGCCGACTGCGTGCAGCCGAGGGCCTCTGCCGCCTTTGTAAGACTGCCGAGCTCGCAGACCTTTGCAAGAGTTTCGTATTTTGATATGCTCATAGCCGCTCCTTTTTGTCATACATGAATTATGTTCATGATAACATGAAAAATATTAAGCCTAATAATAATATACCGCGAAAATGCGAAAAATCAAGAAAAAATCGAAAAATTACCCTTGCCGATGCAAAACGGGGTCTGTATAATGCAGATATATTTTTCGAGAGAGGTCCAAAAAATGTTCAACGCAGAAGTAATTGTATTCTTAGGGTACTTCGTTATCCTGTTTTTCGTCGGTCTGATATTCTTCTTTAACGGCAGCAACAAGAACCAGAGCGACTATTTCATCGGCGGCCGTTCAATGGGACCGTGGGTCACCGCAATGAGCGCGCAGGCTTCGGATATGTCGGCATGGCTGCTCATGGGTCTGCCCGGCTCTATCCTCGCATTCGGCTTCGGTCAGATCTGGATAGGCATCGGCCTTGCCCTCGGCACTGCCGCTAACTGGATCATCTGCGCAAAGAGACTGCGTAAGTTCTCCGTCGCCGCAAACGATTCCATCACCGTTCCCCAGTACCTCACCAATCGCTTTGCTTCGCAGAAAAAGTCGCTGCAGATAATCTGCGCCGTAATATTCCTCATTGCATTCACCGTCTATGTCGCATCGGCGTTCGTTGCCGGCACCTCCGTGTTCACTACCCTGTTCCCGGGCATCACCGAACAGACGGCAATGATAATCTACGCGCTCATCATCATCGGCTACACCTTCCTCGGCGGCTTCAAGGCTGTCTGCTGGACGGACTTCTTCCAGGGCATTCTGATGCTCATTGCTCTGATGGCAGTTCCCATCATCATCAAGGCAACCCAGACCCTTGATGTGGGTGCACTGCAGAATATCTATCAGTACACCGACGCTTCCGGCGCGGTCGTCACCTGCGATTTCGGCGCAGGCCTGTTCTCCGCTTCGTGGAAGGACATCGTATCCGGCCTCGGCTGGGGTCTCGGCTACTTCGGCATGCCCCATATCATCGTCCGCTTCATGTCCATTGAAAAGCCCTCAATGATCAAGAAAAGCTCCATCGTCGCAATTATCTGGGTCGTGCTGAGCATCGGCGCAGCCTGCCTCATGGCTTACTACGCAAGAATGATCATCGCCGAGGAGCTGCTCACCACC
Organism: Oscillospiraceae bacterium; assembly: GCA_016292445.1. Classification (GTDB taxonomy): domain Bacteria; phylum Bacillota; class Clostridia; order Oscillospirales; family Oscillospiraceae; genus F23-B02. The sequence goes on from JAEDIN010000058.1 coordinate 1,837, forward strand.
GGCGCACAGAAAACCGTGTTCATCGTGCTTGCTCGCAGAATGTTCCCGGCGGGTATCGCAGGTCTGCTGCTCGCGGCAATCATGGCGGCCTCCGTCTCCACGGCAGACTCCCAGCTTCTCGTCGCCTCCAGCTCCTTCACCTCCGACCTGTATAAACCCCTCATCCGCAAGAGCGCAAGCGACAAAGAGGTTTTGTGGGTAGGCAGAATTGCGGTCGTCGTCATCTCCGTCGTCGCTTACTTCATCGCCTCCTCCAAGGGCTCGGGCGCACAGGCAATCATGGACATGGTCGAAAACGCATGGGGCATCTTCGGCGCCGCCTTCGGACCGGTCATCATCCTTTCGCTGTTCTGGAGAAGGTTTAACTACACGGGCGCCTGTGTCGGCGTTATTGTCGGCGCGGTCGTCGATATCGTGTGGCTGTTTGTACTGCCCTCCACCGGCATCTACGAGATAGTCCCGGGCTTCCTCTGCGGCGGTATCGCGGCGGTCGTTGCAACCCTGCTCACCAAGGCACCTCCGAAAGCGGTCACGGATATATATGACATGGCTGCTGCCCCCGATTTCGGAGAGTGATTTGACTTGCAGCTTTGCGCTCGTGCTGCGTTAAAGCCCTTGACAATATAGAAAATATTGCCTGCGGGCTTCGCCTTGCCTGAACACAAATCTGCTTAGTCAAAGCAGAAGCAGGGCAGCTTTGCGCTCATGCTGCGTTAAAGCAGAGACAGGGCAGCTTTGCGCTCATGCTGCGTTAAAACGGCATACATAATAACCGACTGAAAGAAATTTCGGTCGGTTTTCTTTTCGTCAAAGCTTCGGCATCGGTTGACATTGTACGGGGCTTGTTTTATTATTTAAGGTGAAGTAAAAAATTAACGGAGGAACAAATCATGGCTTTATCTGACGGGCGTATTGCAGAGCTTAACGAGCTTTGCAGACGCTTCAGAATCGATGTTTTGACTGCTGTCCACGCAGCCCGGTCCGGTCACCCCGGCGGCTCGCTGTCTTGCTGCGAGATACTGACCTACCTGTATCAGGAGCACATGAAGCTCGACGCAAACGACGCACAGAATCCCGACCGTGACAGGCTGGTGCTTTCAAAGGGTCACGCAGCTCCCATGCTCTACCGCAATTTGGCGGAAAAGGGCTTCTTCCCGGTTTCCGAGATGGCGACTCTGCGCCGCATGGGCGGTCTTGCAGGTCACCCCAATATGCACACTGCCGGCGTTGAAATGCCCGGAGGACCTCTCGGTCAGGGCTTCCCGGCGGCTCAGGGCATGGCGATGGCTCTTAAGCTCAACAAGTCTCCGGCAAAGGTCTATGCCGTTCTCGGTGACGGCGAGCTCAACGAGGGCGTCGTGTGGGAGACCGCAATGAGCGCGGCAAAGTTTAAGCTTGATAACCTCATCGCAATAGTTGACTACAACAAGGTGCAGCTTGACGGTACGACCGACGAGGTCATGCCCCTCGGCGACCTTGCCGCAAAGTGGGAGGCCTTCGGCTGGACGGTGCTGGAGTGCGACGGCCACGACCTTGAGGCTCTCGACTTCTGCATAAGCGTTGCCGACGGAGCAGTCGGCGCGCCCACCGTTATCATCGCAAACACCGTAAAGGGCAAGGGAGTGTCCTTCATGGAGGGCAAGAACACCTGGCACGGCAAGGCGATAGACGACGAAAGCTTCGCAAAGGCTATGGAAGAACTCGGAGGTGAAGTAAATGCCTAAAGCAATAAGAGAGGTATACGGCACTGTTTTGGCAGAGCTGGGCGACACTAATGAAAACATCGTTGTACTCGACGCCGACCTTTCCGGCTCGACCAAGAGCGCGATTTTCGGCAAGGCGCACCCCGAACGCTTCTTCAACATGGGCATCGCAGAGCAGAATATGGTCGCAACCGCCGCCGGTATGTCCACCGTCGGCAAAATCCCCTTTGTAAACACCTTCACCGTGTTTCTCACCTCTCTGGGTCTGCTGTCTGCACGCGACCAGATATGCTACGCAAACCTCAATGTCAAATTCGGCGGCGCATACTGCGGAATGAGTGACGCACTCGACGGCGCAAGCCACCATGCCACCGAGGATATCGCGATTATGCGAGCACTTCCCAATATGAAGGTCATCGTTCCCTCCGACGCTAACTCCACCCGCTGGGCGACAAAGTACGCGGTCGAAAACTACGGCCCGATGTACCTGCGCCTGTCCCGCGATGTTTATCCCGACCTCTACGCCGAGGATGCAGAGTTTGAGCTGGGCAAGGGCGAAACAGTCCGTGACGGCAGCGATTGCACCGTCATTGCCTGCGGCCTGCTTGTCCACAAGGCGATTGAAGCCGCCGAAATGCTCGAGCAAAAGGGCATATCCGTGCGCGTTGTCGATATGTACTCGGTTAAGCCCATCGACCGTGAGCTTATCATGAAATGCGCACAGGAGACCGGCGCAATCGTCACCGCTGAGGAGCACAACATTTTCGGAGGCCTCGGCAGCGCGGTTTCCGAGGTGCTGGCGCACGAGGGTGCGGGCGTTCCCGTCGAGTTTGTCGGCATACAGGACACCTTCACGGAATCGGCTCCCTACAAGGAGCTGCTTGCAAAGTACGGCGTTGACGCAAACGGCGTCGCTGCCGCCATCGAAAAGGTTCTCAAGAGAAAGTAATTTTTAACAGGGAAGGCTTGGATATGGAAAAATTCTTCGCTCCCGGCCGCACCGAGCTTGCCGGCAACCACACCGACCATCAAAAGGGCAGGGTGCTTGCCTCCGCGGTGGATAAGGGCATTTATGCCGAGGTCGAGCAAAACTTCGACAACATAGTCAGAATACGCTCCGAGGGCTTCGAGGACATGGAGATAGACCTGCTTGACCTCGATATTCACCCCGAGGAATTCGGCTCGTCAAAGTCACTCGTGCGCGGCGTTGCCTCCGCGTTGTTCGACCTTGACGCGCGCTTCGGCGGCTTTAACGCCGTTATCCGCAGCGAACTGAACTCCGGCTCGGGACTCAGCTCCTCGGCGGCGTTTGCGGTGCTGATAGGACGCATATTCAACGGCCTGTACAACAATTCCGAGCTTGAGCCGAAGGCAATAGCTCTGCTTGCCCAGCAGGCGGAAAATCTGCACTTCGGCAAGCCCTGCGGACTTATGGATCAGCTTGCCTGCGCCCTCGGCAAGGCGGTGTACATAGACTTTCTCACCGGCGATATTCAGCCCGTCAATGCCGATTTTGGCCGCATGGGGCTGACCCTCTGCCTCACCGACACCGGCGGCAGTCATGCCGGACTTGACACCAGCTATGCCCGCATTCCGGCGGATATGCGTTATATCGCGAGCTTCTTCGGCAAGGAAGTGCTCGGTCAGGTAAGGCCCGAGGACTTCTTCTCGAAAAAGTGGGATACGACCGACAGACCCGTGCGCCGTGCCAAGCATTTCTTCGATGAAAACGAGCGTGTACCGAAAATGCGCGATGCGCTCATCGAGGGCAACGCCGAGGAGTATATGCGGCTGATGAACGAATCCGGCCGCTCCTCGGAAAAGTATCTGAACAACATCGTCACCAGCGTCACCGATGACCGCAAGCTCGAAAACGGGCTTATTCTCAGCGAAAAGCTGCTCGACGGCATAGGCGCATGGCGCGTTCACGGCGGCGGCTTTGCCGGCTGCGTGCAGGCACTCATGCCGACGGAATATTTTGACCGCTACAAAAAAGAAATGGAAAGGAGCTTCGGCGACTGCGCATGCCGTGAGCTGAAACTGAACTGATATGGATAAGATTTTGAAAAGCGTGCCGTTTATGTCAATTATCAAGGCGATCGCCCTGTTAATAATCTGCTACATCGTCATCAAGCTTCTGCGCAAGGCAATAGGAAAGCTCCTCGACAGGAGCAGACACCTCGACCCGAGCCTCAAGAGCTTCTTTAACAGCGCCGTGAATGTCCTGCTGTGGGCAGTCGCGGTCATGATAGTCGCCTCCGCACTCGGCGTCAACATCACGAGCCTTGTCGCGATACTGTCCGTTGCCGGCGTTGCCCTGTCCCTGGCTTTGCAGGGGCTGCTGTCAAACATTTTCTCCGGCATCACCATTCTTGCCTCGCGGCCCATCGCCGTCGGCAACTTTGTCGAGATCGGCGGCGTAAACGGCACGGTCAAGACCATCGGACTGTTTTACACCTGCATCGCGACCGTGGACAACAAGATAATCTATGTCCCCAACGGCGATATCACCGGCAGCAAGATAATAAATTACAGCGCAGAGCCGCTGCGCCGCGTTGACCTCGCAATCTGCACCTCCTACGACTGCACTACCGAGGCAGTGCGTTCGGCGATAAACGGGGCGATAGCCAAGACCGATAAGACCCTCGCCGAGCCCGCACCCTTTGTTGCGCTTGCCGCCTACAACGCAAGCAACATAGAATACACCGTGCGCGTCTGGTGCAAGACCGAGGATTACTGGGATGTGCATTTCGGCCTTAACGAGAATATCCGTGAAAGCTTCAAGGATAACGGTATTGAGATGACCTACGAGCATCTGAATGTCCATGTAGTAAAAGAATAAAATACACCGTGATTTTTCACGGTGTTTTTATTGTACATACAGCGCGTTTATGTTATGCTGAGCACAGCGACAGGAGATATAATAATAAGGGAGGAATACTATGTTTAGCTTTTGGGGCACAGGCTCCGAGGAAGTCAAGGCACTTGTCGACAATATCGCCGTAAGAAGCACCGAGAACTTCAATTGGACATTCATCTTCATTCTCGCAGTCGTGTTCTATATCTACTGGTCGGAAATCCGGAAAAAGAATTGGGAGGTTGTCACGGCGGGACTGGCGCTGTACGGCGTGCATTGGCTGTATGAGATTGCAAACGCAATAATCGGCCATTTCGCAGGCTATCCGCTGTGGTCCGTTCCCAACCACTCCACCACCTTCATACTGCTCATCGGCGTCTGCTGGGAGCTGTCTATGATGTTTTCCATCGCGGGTATGATATCCTTCAAGATGCTGCCTGACGACAGGAGCAAGCGCTACTTCTCCAAAAACGGCAAGGGCGGCATAAGCTGCAAGCTCGTTGTTGCGCTCGAAATGGCGCTGCTGTTTGCGCTGTTTGAGTCCTTCCTCGCAGGCACAAGCAACGGCTCATTCCTGTGGGTATACAAGTGGTGGGGCGTTCTCCCCGTATTCATCACCACCTATGTACCCTTCTTCCTCGCAGCGAACTATGTTCCCGACATGGAGCCGAAAAAGCGCAAGACCTTCCTCATCTGTCTGTGGGGTCTGGTTGCAGTGCTTCTCGCAGTTCTCATACCTCTGGGAATCATCTGACAGGCAGTTTAACATCAGGAAATCCGACAGTGCATTTGCATTGTCGGATTTCTTGGCTTAATGCACAAACTCGGGTGTTAAAAATGTTCACTACACTTTGCGGAATTGTGACAATGACCAAATCGAAAAAATTTGAAAAAATTTTAACAAACCCTATTTACAAACGGAGGAATAAGTGCTATTATTCAATTGTCAGATAAATAACAAGCCATACTGAAAACATTTTTTACTTTCTCTCTCTCTATTTTGTTTTTGCTGCTTTGGCGGCACTGCGGCGGGTCTCCTCGCCCGACGCAAAAATTGATACCATTTCTCTAATAAAAGAGCTGCGCTCCTCCTGTGCGCGGCTCTTTTATTTTTTCAGTATCGTTTATACGCTTCTGCGTATCGTTATTGCCATAACCCGACCGGTGATATTTTGCTAAAGTCAAGACTGACCATCAACCTATCGGTTTTTCAGCATCGTTTATACGCTTAATCTTATCGTTTTTGCGGTTTCCCGACCGGTAACATTTTGCTGAAGTTTAGTCCGGCAATCAACCTATCGGTGCAGTAAAAGCTTTTCGCACTTATCTAACCGACGCAGTCCGTTAAACGGGTACACAGAAAGCCGCTTGCACCGATATGGTCACCGCAGTTAAACAGAACGCTGCACCGACTCTGGTGCAAGATTCCAAAGGGCGGCT
>JAEDIN010000059.1 GCA_016292445.1 Oscillospiraceae bacterium
TTTTGCCGCTGCTATTTTTTCATTAAGAAGAATTAAATCGTATAAATTTCTTAACACAGGCTTTATATATCTTATGGTATAATCAAAGCGGTGATGGTATGAAAGGTTTTGTTTTTACAAAAGCAGACATTAGGGTTTTACGACTTATAATAAACTGGGCAATAACGCTTGCGATTCTTGCCGTTGCCTGCCTTATCTGCTCTGCTATCAAACACATCAATTCCTCGGACTTTTATGTACCGATGGTATTTGTTCTTGCGGTACTTATTATTTCCCTGCTGACCGATGGCTATTTTTACGGCGTGTTTTCCTCCTTTGTAAGCGTTGTCGGCGTCAACTGGGCATTTACATATCCGTACATGAAGCTTGACTTTTCCATTTACGGCTATCCTACGACCTTTCTTACCATGCTCACTGTTTCTCTTGTCATCTCTACCCTGACGACAAGAGTTCATGAACAGGAAAAGCTCCGTCACGACACCGAGCAGGCGCAGCTCAGGGCAAATCTGCTGAGAGCAGTCTCCCACGACCTGCGGACACCGCTGACCTCTATCGTTGGGTCGATAAGCACGGTCATTGACGATGGCGGCAATCTTTCCGAGGAGCAAAAGCAATGTATGCTCATCGACGCTAAGGAGGACGCCGAGTGGCTTATTCGCATGGTTGAAAACCTGCTGTCAATCACACGCATCAGCGGAAGTGCGACGGAGAATATCCAAAAGTCCCCCGAGCTTGTCGAGGAGATAATCGGCGACTGCGTGACGAAGTTTAAAAAGCGCAATACGCAGGTGGGCTTGAAAGTTAAAGTGCCGGACACCCCGCTGACCGTTTGCGTGGACGCGATGCTCATTGAGCAGGTAATAATGAATTTGCTTGACAATGCGGTGCATCATGCAGAGGGTATCAGCGAGATTTGCGTCAATGTGACCGAGCATCGTAATTTTGTTCAGGTCTCCGTTTCGGATAACGGCAAGGGCATCGATCCACACATTCTCAACGACATTTTCAAGGGGCAACTCATTGCTGCCGACGGTCAATGTGCCGACAGCAACAAATTTCGCGGCATAGGCCTTGCCGTGTGCAAGTCCATCATAATCGCTCACGGTGGCAAGATATCGGCTGATAATCTGCCTAAGGGCGGTGCAGTTTTCAGATTTACACTACCATTGGAGGAAAGCGAAGAATGAACATTCGGGACAAGATACTCATAGTTGAAGACGAAAAAAGCATAACAAACTTTCTGCGCACAATTCTTGTGTCAAACGATTACGATGTGATAGTCGCAAGCTCCGGCGCGGAAGCTTATTCCATGATAACCTCCCACTGCCCCGATCTTATAGTTCTCGACCTCGGTCTGCCGGATATTGACGGACTTCAGATAATAAAATCGGTCCGTGAGTGGACGCTGCTGCCGATAGTCGTCGTGTCGGCCCGCTCACATGAGCGTGACAAGGTCGAGGCACTCGACCTCGGAGCAGACGACTACATAACCAAGCCCTTTGGCGCAGGTGAGCTGCTTGCGCGAATCCGCACCGCGATAAGGCACACGCGCACGGGTCTTGCCAACGAAACCATCGCCACCACCGGCAAATTCAAGGCGGGTGACCTTGAGATCGACTACGACAAGCATCAGGTGCTCATAAACGGCGTGAACGCAAATCTCACGCAGAACGAGTATAAAATCATCGGTCTGCTCGGCAAGTGCGCCGGTAAGGTTTTGACCTATGACTACATCATCAAGGAGCTGTGGGGGCCCGGCACTCGCGGCAACAACCAGAGTCTGCGTGTTCACATGGCAAACATCCGCCGCAAGATTGAAAAAAATCCTGCCGAACCGCAGTATATATTTACAGAAATCGGCGTCGGATACCGAATGGTCGAGGGTGATTGAAAGAATGCGCCTGCATATGGAATACCGGCACCAAACAGCAACCCACGCAAGGAGAATCTATGAAACACTTTTTAAAAGAACATCTTTTCCCCATTATTATGCTGATTATCGGCGCAGCGAGCGCAGCATTTTCCATTGAATGTTTCCTTATCCCGAACACCATTCTCGACGGTGGTGTGACGGGCATAAGCATGATGATAAACTACATCTCCGGCATTGCTTTGAGTATTCTTATCGTTGTCATAAACATCCCGTTTTTCATTATCGGCTTCAAAGCACTCGGTAAGCGGTTTTTGTTCCGCGGTCTTTTTTCCACAGGAGCTTTTGCCATGTTTCTCGAGGTGTTCAAGGGCGTTGACACGGTGACAAACTCCGAGCTTCTCGCCGTTGTATTCGGCGGTGTTCTGCTCGGCGTGGGCGTTGGTCTGGTACTGCGCTACGGCGGCTGTCTTGACGGCACGGAGATCGCCGCAATGCTGCTTTCCCGCAAGGTCAGCGTGTCAACAGGCGGTATTATATTCATGATAAATATTTTTATCTACATTACCGCCGGTCTGCTTTTCGGCTGGGACAGAGCCCTGCTCTCTCTTCTGACCTACTTCATCACCTTTAAGATAATCGACCTTGTCGAGCAGGGTATGGAGCAGGCTCGAGCGGCAATGATAATCACCGAACACGCCGCCGAGCTTGCCGATAGCATATACGAAAGGCTCGGCAGAACCTGCACCTTCATTAATGCCGAGGGGCTTGTCAGCGGCAGCGGCAAAACGGTTTTGTACTGCGTTATAACCAGAGTTGAAATCAACGAGCTCAAACGCATAATCAACGAGTCCGATGTCAGTGCCTTCGTCACCATTTCCGAGGTCTCGGAGATACTCGGAAATCATATCAAGCGCAATCTTCTTGAAAACAAAGCTCTTGACGAAAAAGTCGCAAATGAGTAGTATATATAAAAAAGCTCTTTCGGAGGCAACTGCTATGGATAACCGCACAAGCAAGGAAAACTACTATTTGGATATCGCCGACGCCGTTTTGCAGCGATCGACCTGCTTAAGGAGAATGTACGGCGCGATAATCGTCCGCAACGACGAGATTATTTCCACCGGCTACAACGGTGCGCCGCGCGGCAGGATAAACTGTACCGATGCAGGCCGCTGCGCAAGAGTTGAAATGAAGATACCCTCCGGAGAGAGATACGAGCTGTGCCGCAGCGTTCACGCCGAGGCAAATGCGATAATCTCCGCATCAAGGCGGGATATGATAGGTGCTACGCTTTATCTTGTCGGCCGTGACGCACAAACAAAGGAGCTGCTGACGAATGCAACGAGCTGCTCGATGTGCCGCAGGCAGATAATAAATGCCGGCATTACCAAGGTCATCATTCGCACAGCTAAGGACAAATTCACGATAGTTGATGTTGACGAATGGATCAAAAACGACGATTCCATGTTCTGGACGGAGTAAGTATAAAAAAGTCTGTACTTCAAGGAGTACAGACTTTTTTATTATACCTCTTTGCAGGTGAACAAAATCACCTGACGCTGCTTTGATATCTCCCGAAGGAGCTTCATTGCCTGCTGCGTGCGCTCGGCATCGAGATTGACCAAAGTATCGTCCAATATAAGCGGACAGGCGGAGTTTTCGGGGAGTGCGAGCGTGCACACGGCAAGGCGCACCGCAAGATACATAAGATCCAGCGTTCCTGCGCTTAAATACTCCGTTTCGCGCGGCACGGTATCGCCGCTGAGCTTGGTCTTGGCGGAAAAATCGCGGTTAATGAGCACGCTTTCATACCTGCCATCGGTGACGACCGACATATAATGCGCTGCAAGCTTGCCCAACTCGGGTGAAAATCGGCTTTGGATATCGGCGTCGGCAGCTCTTAGCGTATCAACCGCAAGGGCTATCGCATCATATTCGGATTGGAGGGCTGCGTAAAGGCTCTCCATGTTATTAAGCTCCGAGCCGAGCACCAGAGGATCGCCCATTGCGTCTATTCTGCCCTTTATCTCGGAGATGCGGGCAGACAGCATATCGCAGCTTCGCTGCGCGGCACTGAGTTCACGGCTTAGCTGCGAAGCTTCGTTATCACCGCCGCTGAAATCGAGTTCCTGCAGGGTCTTTGCCTCGGTTATCTCCTGCGTGGTGCGCATTTCGGCAAGCCTTTGCGCCGTGCGCTTTTCCTCTTTTTCCGCCGCCGATAATTCATCGAACAGCTTCAGAAATTCCTCATAGCAGGACTTTATGCCACTTTCATCCTCGGCTTTGTATTTTGACAGCAGCAGCTTGCGCTGTCTTCCGGCATCGTGCGCGGCATTTTTTGCTTTGATATGGCGGACATACAAAGCCGCCGATATAAGGCACAGCACGCCGCCTGCTAAGAACGCATAGGGCGTATATGCCTGCGGAATTATAAATATCGCCGCCGCGATGACCGCAAGCGCTATTAGAAGAAGCACCGTTGACAGCACGGGGCTTGTCTTTTTCTCGGAAATTTCTTTAAGCTCAAGGCATTTTGCGGTGTCGGCTTTGACCTCGGCTGCGGCCTCATCCGGCTGCCTTTCGCCGATAACGCATCCGCAAAGCGCGGCTCTGCGGGCATCGCGCTCATCGTCGGCTTTTTCGTGCGCCTCGTTTGCCGCATTCAGCTCTTTGCGGAGGTTCTGCAAATTTGAAAGAGCGTCACGGCGAGCTGTTTTGCGGCTCTCGGTAATCTCGTTTTCAAGCTGTCGGCAATTTTGTCTGCCCTGCTCGAGCTGTTGGGTGAGACGCTCGCTTTCGTTAGCCAAGCTATCAAGCTCGGCAAGGCGTTTTTTCGTCTCCGCCATACGCTCCTCAAGCTCCGGCAGCTTGCCGCGGCGGTTATAGCGTCTTGAACGCTGCCAAGCCCTTAACTGCTCGTCTGCCTCGGTGAAGGAGCAATTCTCGTCACCGGTCGAAACTATCGCGCCTATTCGTTTTTCAAGCTCCGGACTTGACGATACAGCTATCGACCCCTGCTCGACAAAGGCACTGCGCTTAAAAACTTCTCTCGATGCACCCGTGAGCATTTCGCCGGCATTGGCGGCATCTAAGCCCTCAACAGGGACATTCGTTCCCGTATATACTGCGGAGAACTCGCGCATAGGCGCCGATTTAAGCTTTGTCGCCCTTGTGATCGTTATGTCTTTTCCGCCGGCTGAAAGCTCCATTTCGCCCTGCATTGCCGCTCCCGACCACGGCGCGTAGCGCAGCTTGTCCGGCAGGTGTCCTGCCTTTTGCCGTTCGGCGCTGTCTATACCGTAGAGCATCGCTCTTATAAACGCACACCAAGTGCTTTTTCCGCTTTCATTGGGTGCACATATCACATTCAGTCCGTCGGTAAGCTCTAGACTTTCACCGTTTAGCTTTCCGAACGATGCGGTCAGCTTGTTAATCGTCATGGCGAACCACCTCCTCGCGTTTGTCAAGGGCGGCCAGGCCCCAGCGTGCAGCCTGAACTACAAGCTCGCGCTCACTGTCGTTTTTTGCTCTGTCATAGGCATCAATGAGCCTCTGCAGGAACTGGCCTCGCAGGCTGTCCTCGCCTGCCCTTTCCCAGATATCCCTACGCAAAACGGTCTCGTCACGCAGCTGCAGGCTGTAAAACCTGTTCTCCAATGCCCGACGCAGAGTGTTTATGTCGGGGGCATCGTCGGTTTCGCCGCGAAGTATTATGCGATAAACATCGCTGTGGGTGTCGCCGCGGAGCCTATCCTCTATCGCGGCAAGGGGGTCATTTCCGTCAAGCTCAACGGAAATAACCTCGTATCTTCTTTGCGCAATACAAATCGGTTTAATGCTGCATTCGCCGTCGGACAGCGTAACAATATAAACCGACTTTTCACCGCATTCGTCAAAGCCTCTTCCCTCAGGGCATCCGGGCCATGCGTAGTAGCTGTTTCCCGCCTTCTGCAGTCCGCTTGCGGCATGAATATGGCCGAGTGCTATGTAATCCATACCGGATGCTGCAATGTCCTGCGTGCTTATCGGGTTATATTGCGAGTTTTTGCCGACCTCGCCGTGAATACACATGATGTCTAAAATGCCTTCACGCTTTGCCGGTGAAAAACCGCTTAAAAGCGCAGGACAGTATTTATCCGTGAACGCTGCACCCCACACTCTCGCGTTAAGCTCGGGGAGTTCAACGCATTCGAGCTCGTTTTTCATGAAAATGTGCACATTATCGGGAAAACCGAGCTTTGCATACGGTGAGCGGCGTGAATAAAAATCGTGATTTCCGGGAGAAATAAACACGGGTACACTCATGCCGCCCAGTGCCTTTAAAAGGTCCTCGGCAGTTTCCATATATGCGCTGTCGGAATCGAGCAAATCGCCGGACAGCAAAACGAGCTCAGCCCGCTCTGCCTCGGCGGTGTGTGCGATTTTTTTAAGAAGCTCGCGCTGCTCTTGCCTGCGCTGCGCTGCCTTGGCAGCGGGCAGCCCCTCAAAGGGAGAGTCGAGGTGCAGATCGGCTGCGTGCAATATTTTCATCTTGCTCATCTGAGTCTTATCCCCTCCGCCTTAAGGCATTTTCCCGTTTCGGGGTCTATCTCGAATATGCAGCCCTCGAGCTTTGCAGGTCCCTTTGCAGAGTCGTAGCGTCTCGGGGGATCGCCCATAAATTTTCCAATCGACTGTTCGGGGTCTATTCCGATAGCGGAGTAGACTGCGCCCGTCATGCCGAGGTCGGTTATATAGCCCGTGCCGTTGGGAAGCACCTCGGCATCCGAGGTCTGCACATGGGTGTGCGTTCCCCAGACCGCACTCGCTCTGCCGTCAAGCAAAAAGCCCATTGCGCGCTTTTCGCTCGTGCCCTCGGCGTGGAAATCGACAAGGATTATCTTTTCCCGTATCTCCTCCATGTATCCGTCGGCAATGACAAAAGGATTGTCGGTGTTGGTGTCAAGCGTAAAATGTCCCATAAGGCTCATGACGCAGACATCGCCGAACGGCGTTTTATAAACATCGATACCTCTGCCAGGACACTGAGGCGCGCAGTTGGCGGGGCGCAGAATTTTGCGCCGCTCCTCGAGATAGGGGCGCAGCTCGGTGCGCGTCCAAGTGTGGTTGCCGAGGGTGATAACATCCGCTCCGGCGTGGAAAATCGCATCCGCCTGCTTCGGCGTAATGCCGACGACATTTGCGTTTTCGCCGTTGACAACGACAAAATCCAGCTCCATTTCCTTGCGTATCCTGCGCAGGTTTTTATTCAAATAATCAAGGCCCGGCTCGCCGCAAACATCGCCGACTGCCAAAATTTTTACGCTCATGGCTCTTCCTTTCAAAATGAAAATTTATAGTTATTATAACACATATTGCTGCAATGTAGCAAAGCAATTATGGACATACTATGTTACGGAGGTGTAAACAATGCATAAATCAAACTTTTTACTCGGCATGGGCATAGGTGTGACCGTCGGCAGCGTCGCCATAGCGAGCATGAAGGCGGCAAAAAAAGGCAGCAAAAATGTCGTAGGAAAGACGCTGAAAACCATGGGCGAGGTCGTTGACGCAGTTTCGAATTCCATAGGTATGTAAAACTGCATTTTTTAAAAAATTATACTAAAATCCGCAAAAAGCACTTGCATTTATCCATCCGCTGTGCTAATATATCAAGGCGCAAAGCAATAAGCGCCGCTAGCTCAGCTGGATAGAGCGTCTGGCTACGGACCAGAAGG
>JAEDIN010000060.1 GCA_016292445.1 Oscillospiraceae bacterium
ACGAAAATGAGCAAGAAGAAACGGCATAGCCGATTGCTCGACTATGCCGATCTTCGAATAACACTTGCGCGCACCCACAAAGTGGGCGTTTTATTTTTTGGTGACCCGTACGGGAATCGAACCCATGTTACCGCCGTGAAAGGGCGGTGTCTTAACCGCTTGACCAACGGGCCGGATAAAAGGCGCAGGATTGCTGCGCCTTAATTTGGTAGCGGCACCTGGATTCGAACCGGGGACACTGCGGGTATGAACCGCATGCTCTAGCCAACTGAGCTATGCCGCCATCTATCAAATGAGCAATTGGAATTTTAACAGACATAGCCCCTGTTGTCAACAGATTTTTTCAATTTTCATTAAAAATTGTTCAGGACGGCAGATACTTTGTGGGGTCAACGCTCTTTCCGTCCTTTGACATAGCCACATGGACATGGCTGCCCTGACCCACCTCGCACAGTGCGGTAGTGCCGACAGACCCTATGACATCTCCTGCGTTGACGCTGTCGCCTACCTTGACAGTAGGCTTGTCGGCAAGATTTGAGTAGGTCGACTTAAGACCATCGCCGTGGTCGATCGTAACGGTAGTGCCGTAAAGGTCGTCCTGCTCAATGCTTTCAACCTTGCCTCCGGAGGCCGCTCTTACCACCGTGCCCTTGTCTGCAAGAATGTCTATGCCGTCATGAGTACGCCAATCCTTCATGGTAACATCGTAGGCAAGTGTCTCAACGGCGTATTCGCGCTCGATCTCTCCCCGTACAGGCCACACCCATGCCGCAGGCTGCTCATAGGTTTCGTTTGATTTCCATGTTTTGACCACTGTACCCTCGCCGTCCTCGATATCCGCCTTTTCCTCGGGCCGGGTACTGACAACGGGTGTTTCGGTCACCTTCTCGGTCGGATTTTCAAGCGTAATGCCGGGATCAAGCTTGGGCGCCTCACCGCCGTCGGAATTGAGAGCAATGCTGACCGCAGAAATGCCGATCACCGCTATACATAGTGCAAGGACTATGTAAAAGCCCTTACCCGCAAAAAACTTTTCTGCCCTTTTGGATCTGTCGTTTTCCATACAGAAACCTCCTATTTATCAGGTTGTTTCTATTTTTGACGAAATTTTTTCGTAATATACATTGCATTAAAAAAAGACAGAATCATCGATCCTGTCTTTTTGAACATTTGAAGCTGCATTTGCCGCAATCGCCGCCGCAGCCCATTCCGTTTTTCTTTATTGAACGCACAGCGAGCATCAGCCACACTGCCAGGCCTATTATGATTACAATTTCCATATCACAGTATTATACCCGCTATAATATACACTATGTATGCTGCGAGCCATGCCACACAGCACTGGCTCACAACCACGCAGACGGTTTTCACGGTGCTGTTGAGCTCGCGCTTTATCGTGGAAATCGCTGCAACACAGGGTGTGTACAAAAGTGCAAAGGTCAGGAAGCTCAGTGCCGAACGCATTGTGAACAAGCCTGCTATTGCACCGGCAAGAGCATCCGTACCGACATTCAGAAGAACGCCAAGGGTGCTGACCACCGCTTCCTTTGCCATGAGGCCCGTCACAAGGCTCGTGACAACTCGCCAGTCGGCAAATCCAAGGGGTGCAAACACCGGCGCTATCCACATTCCGATGATGCCGAGAAGGCTCGTGGTGCTGTCGGAGGAGACAACATTCAGCTTTGCGTCAAAGTGCTGGAGGAACCAAATCACGATAGTTGCAACGAAAATGATGGTGAATGCACGACGGATGAAATCCCATGCCTTTTCCCACATCAGAAGCAGTACGCTTTTGAGCGAGGGCATACGGTAGTTGGGAAGCTCCATGACAAAGGGCACGGGCTTACCTGTAAATGCGGTCTTATTGAGTATCATCGCCGCAATTATGCCGACGAATATGCCGCCGAGGTACAAAAGCGTCATGACCAGTGCGCCGTTATTCGGGAAAAACGCGGCGGTGAACACAGCGTAAATGGGTATCTTTGCAGAGCAGCTCATGAACGGAACGAGCAGCATGGTCATCTTGCGGTCACGCTCGGATGACAGTGTCCTTGTCGCCATTATCGCAGGCACTGAGCAGCCGAAGCCGATGAGCATTGGCACAAAGCTGCGTCCGGATAGTCCTATTTTACGCAGCAGCTTATCCATGACGAAGGCCACTCGCGACATATAGCCGGTGTCCTCCAAAATGGCAAGGAAGAAGAACAGCACAACGATAATTGGCAGAAAGCTCAGTATGCTGCCGACGCCGGCAAATACGCCGTCAATGACAAGGCTCTGTACGGTGGGATTTAGTCCATAGGCAGTAAGCGCGTTATCCACTACCACCGTCACCCGGTCTATGCCCATTGCAAGCCAGTCGGAAAGCCTTTGACCGACAACGCTGAAGGTCATCCAGAAGGTAAACGCCATTATCGCAATGAACATCGGTATCGCAAGGTACTTATTGGTCAGTACCTTGTCTATCTTTATGCTGCGCTGGGCTTCCTTGCTCTCCTGAGCCCTTATCACACATTCCTGACACACTGCCTCAATAAAGCGGTAGCGCATATCGGCAAGAGCGGCATTTCTGTCAAGCACGCTCTCGGTTTCCATCTCGACCACAGCGTGTTCAATTAGTTCAAGCTCATTTTCGCTGAGCTTGAGCGAATCAATTATATCCTCATCTGCCTCGATAACGCGGGTTGCCGCAAAGCGCGACGGTACGCCGATCCTGTCCGCATGGTCCTCAACAACATGGCTGACCGTATGGATGCAGCGGTGCACGGGACCTGCCGAGCAAAAGTCGATCCTGCGGGGCTTCTGCTTTTTCTGTGCCGTTTCCGATACAACCTGCATAAGCTCGTCAACACCGTCGTTTTTTGCGGCGGAAATGGGCACTACGGGTATTCCCAGACGCTCAGACAGGAGCTTTATATCAACAGAGCCGTGGTTTCCCAAAAGCTCATCCATCATATTGAGAGCCAGCACCATCGGCTTACCCATCTCGATAAGCTGAAGCGTCAGGTACAAATTGCGCTCGATATTTGTAGCATCGGCGATGTTGATTATGGCGTCGGGTTTTTCGTCGATGATAAAATTGCGCGTTACCTTCTCCTCGCCGGAATAGGGACGGATGGAGTATATGCCCGGCAGGTCAACAAGCCTGTAATTCTTATAGCCGGTTATCTCGCCCATCTTATGCTCAACGGTGACTCCGGGGAAGTTGCCGACATGCTGATTTGAACCGGTAAGCTGATTGAAAAGTGTGGTCTTGCCGCAGTTCTGATTACCCACAAGTGCTATTACCACGGCTTACACCTCCTCCTTGAGCCTTATCTCGATTTTGGCAGCATCGTCCTTTCGAATGGTCATCGTGTAGCCCCTGAGATATATCTCGATAGGGTCGCCGAGCGGCGCAGCCTTGCGCACCGAGACCTCGGTGTGCGGAATAAGCCCCATATCAAGCAGGTGACAGCGCAGGTTTCCCTCGCCGCCGACCGATATTATCACAGCCGTTTTTCCGATAGGCAGTTTGTCAAGCGTCATTAAAAAAGTCTCTCCTTTGTTTGCCGGGTGTATACACAGTTAGTTTATGCTGATCATTATCTCTTGTCAATACGAAAGCAGAAAAGCAAGACTGCTTTTCTGCTTTCTGAACACCATTAGCTTATGCGCCGAGATATGCCTTTTTGACCTGCTCGTCGGAAAGCAGTTCAGCGCCGCTGCCGCTCATCGTTATGCGGCCGGTTTCCATGACATAGCCGAGGTCGGCTGTTTTAAGTGCCATGTTTGCGTTCTGCTCAATGAGCAGCACCGTTACACCCTGCTTGTTTATCTCCTTGATGATATCAAAGATGCCGCGGACGATGATAGGTGCAAGACCGAGCGACGGCTCATCCATCATTATGACCTTGGGGCGGCTCATAAGCGCCCTGCCGACTGCGAGCATCTGCTGTTCGCCGCCGGAGAGCGTGCCGCCTGCCTGCCATGAACGCTCTTTGAGTCTGGGAAACAGGTCGTAGACCCAGTTGAGGTCGTCGGTGAGGTCGTCGTTTCGCAGATATGCGCCGATACGCAGATTTTCCAGCACCGTGAGGTCGGGGAATATTTTTCTGCCCTCGGGAACAAGGGTTATGCCCTTGGTGACTATCGCGGTCGGGTCCTTGGCAGTGATATCCTCGCCGTTAAAGACTATGCTGCCGCTTGCCGGCTTTACAAGGCCTGCAATAGCACGCAGTGTCGAGCTTTTACCTGCGCCGTTTGCGCCTATTAGCGTTATTATCTCGCCCTTCGGAACATCGAAGCTTATGCCTTTGACGGCCTCAATGCCGCCGTAATTGACCTTGAGGTCATTGATTTTCAGTATTGCATCACTCATCTTCAACAACCCCCAAATATGCGTCTATAACATGCTTATTATTCTGAACCTCACTCGGGATACCCTGAGCTATCTCCTTGCCGAAGTCGATAACATATATGTAATCGGATATCTTCATGACAAGGTCCATGTGGTGCTCTATGAGGAATACGGTAAGACCGTACTTGTCGCGGATCTCGGTTATAAACTCCGCAAGCTCCTGAGTTTCCTGCGGATTCATGCCCGCAGCAGGCTCATCAAGAAGCAAAAGCTTGGGATCTGCCGCAAGTGCTCGGGCTATCTCCAAACGACGCTGGAGACCGTAGGGCAGGCTCGTGGCAATCTCGTCCTTGTACTTGTCAAGCCCCTGCTCCACAAGCAGCGCCATGGTTTCATCGCGCATACGCTGTTCTTCCTTGGCATTAAGCCGGAAGGTCGCAGAGAAAACATTCTGCTTTGCGTTCATATGCTTTGCAATAAGAACATTTTCAAAAACCGTCATGCTCTTCCACAGTCTGATATTCTGGAAGGTTCGGGCGATGCCCTTCTTGGTTATCTTATCCGGAGTGTTGACAACTACCTTGCCGAGGTACTTATCTGCGTTTTCCCCCTTGTAGTTTTTCTTCATCTTGCCCTGCGGATGATTGCGAACAATAGGCTCTCCCATAAACTCCACGAGGCCGTTGGTAGGCTCGTACACGCCTGTGATGCAGTTAAATGCGGTGGTCTTTCCCGCACCGTTAGGCCCGATAAGTGCAACTATCTTGCCCTCCGGAATGTCCAGCGACAGGTTGTTGACGGCAACTACTCCGCCGAACTGCATGGTCACATTTTCAACATGAAGTACATTTTTACTCATTTTGCCGCACCCCCTGCAGTGGCCTTTACAGCCTTAGCGGCTTTTTTGGCCTTAATCTTTCTTATCAGTCCGGCAAAAGACAGCTCCTTATTGCCCATAATGCCCTGCGAGAAGAACAGAACGATTATCATAATGACGACGGAGAACACTACCTTGCGGAAACCGTCGCGGAAGAAAGGCACCTGTATTCCGGCAACGCTGCCTGAGTCGAGGAAACGAAGCCACCACTCGGAGCAGGCGATGTACAGGAAAGCTGCAATGCAGCTTCCGGACACCGAACCGATGCCGCCGATGACGACGATGAGCAGTATCTCATAGGTCATTGCCGACATGAACGCCGACGCCTGAACGGTGGTCTGGAACATCGCAAGCAGTGCACCGCCGACGCCCGCAAAGAAGCTGGAGATAACAAAGGACAGCATCTTGTGCTTAAACAGATTTATGCCCATTGCCTCCGCTGCGACCTCATCGTCACGGATTGCCTTGAATGCTCTGCCGTAGGACGAGTTTATAAGCAAAACGATAATCAGAATGGATATCATGACTATGAGGAACGGGAAGATCGTGCCGAACTTAAGCACCTTTGCGCCTATCTGAATATTCATATCGTTGAAGGCGGTGTATTTACGCAGCAGGTTTGAGCCGTTAGTGATAGCGCCCAAGCTGTCCCACTGGAAGAATGCACGGATGATCTCGGCAAAGCCGAGGGTAGCTATCGCAAGATAGTCGCTCTTGAGTCTGAGCACAGGAATGCCGATGAGGGCTGCAAACACGGCCGCTGCAAGACCTGCAATGATAATGCAGATTATTGCACCGAAGAAGCTGCCTGCATTGACACCCAGCACTCCGCCGAGTGCCTCGGGAATACTGAACTGGATAGCACCGCCGTCAAAGTACTGGTAAACGGAGGCGTGCTGCGCAACGGGAATGGAGAAAATCGAGTAGGCATATGCACCGATGAGCATGAAGCCTGCCTGTCCGAGTGAGAACAGTCCGGTGAAGCCGTTGAGCAGGTTCATGGACACGCACAGAAGCGAATATATTGCGCCCTTTTTGAGCACGGGAATGAGCATAAGCGTGAATTTGCTGGGCTTGAGGAAGTTATCCAGCGCAAACAGCAGCACATACAGTGCAACAAGTGCGACTATCGTCAGCCACATACCCTGACGCTTTGCAATTTCATCCGGTGTTCTGAGGACTCTTTCTTTTTGCATGGTTTTATTCATCATCCTCACCTCACACCTTATCCGTTGCCTTCTCGCCGAAGATGCCGGTGGGCTTGACGAGAAGAATGACTATGAGAAGAACAAAGGTAAATGCGTCGGAGAATATTGTCCACTGCTGACCAACGCCCTTAATGATATTCTCGCAGATGCCGATTATAAACGCACCGATGACCGCACCGGGGATAGAGCCGATACCGCCGAATACGGCCGCAACAAAAGCTTTAAGGCCGGGCATTGCACCCGAGGTGGGCACAACGGTCTGATAGTTCGAGAAATAAAGCAGTGAGCCAACGGCGGCAAGGAAGCAGCCGATTATAAAGGTAAACGAAATTACTGAGTTTATCTTTATGCCCATAAGCTGGCTCGTCTCGAAATCCTTGGAAACGGCACGCATTGCCATGCCTATTTTTGTGTACTTGATTAGAAGCACAAGTGCAATGACAAGTACAAAGGTCAGTATCGGAGTGATAATAGTGACCATCTTGGTCGTTGCACCCCATATAGTCACCGGCTTGGTGAGAAACGGGATGACGGGATACATACGGGGCAGACCGCCGGTGAAGTACAGCGCGCAGTTTTGCAGCAGGTAGGACACGCCGATAGCCGATATCATGACCGACATACGGGGTGCGCTGCGCAGGGGCTTGTACGCCACTTTTTCTATGGCGACGCCCAATGCGACCGTAACAACAAGCACAAGCACGATAGCCGCCCACATGGGCAAACCGCCTGCTATCGCATATATCATTATAAGACCTGCTACCATGAACACATCGCCGTGGGCAAAGTTAATAAGTCGCAGTATGCCGTATACCATCGTATAGCCGATGGCGATAAGAGCGTACTGGCCGCCGACAGATATGCCCGAAAGCAGATATTGCAGGTTATTATGCAAAAACTCAATCATCTGAGGGTCTTCCTCTCTATTTACAGGAACGCATAAATCCGCTCCGGAAATATTTTTTAGGAGCGCATTTACACGATCCTTTGAATAATGTCCGCTTAAAACATCGCATGGTGGGGAGGCAAAAGCCTCCCCACCATCAGCGTGTCAAAAAAGTCAGCGACTTTTTTGCACGCTTCAAACACGCCACATTT
>JAEDIN010000010.1 GCA_016292445.1 Oscillospiraceae bacterium
CCAAAATCAGCAGTGGGCCTTCGGTCGCCATTACAGCCTTTCTCTGCATAGGATTCAAAGAGGCAAAATCGGACTCTATAAGCTTACGCCTTGCATCAATATATCTTTTTTCAAAATCTAAACTCATAGTCAGTTATTTTAGCACGATTTTGGGATTTTAACAAGTGTCTGCGAGCTCTTCTCCCATACATATGCTCACCACCGTTTTTTCGCATATTGTGTTGGAAATATTACAAAGCTGTGATATAATACATCTATATTCCATAAAGAAAACCGCAATACGGAGGTAAAGTATTATGTGGTTTGTATTTGCAGTCTTGTCCGCTGTGTTTGCGGCACTTACATCCATCTTGGCAAAAGTGGGAATTGAAGGAGTAAATTCCAACCTCGCTACTGCTATTCGTACAATGGTTGTTCTCATTATGGCATGGGGAATGGTTTTTCTCACAAACACACAGGGCGGAATTTCGGATATCAGTAAAAAAAGCTGGCTGTTCTTGATTCTTTCCGGCTTGGCAACAGGTGCATCGTGGCTGTGCTATTACCGCGCGTTGCAAATCGGAGAAGCGTCCAAAGTTGTTCCGATCGATAAGCTGAGCGTAGTGATCACACTGGTATTGGCATTTGTCTTTCTGCACGAAAAAATTACGACAAACTCTCTGATCGGCTGTATACTAATTGCGCTCGGCACATTATTGATGGTTTTATAGGCTACATTTTTCGGACGCTGACAGAATAACAACAAAAAACGACAAATCTTGAAAAAGAGATTTGTCGTTTTCTTATGGGCAAAAAAACTCCCAGTTGCTTGCGCAACCGGGAGTCATGGAGCGGGCAACGAGACTCGAACTCGCTACCTCCACCTTGGCAAGGTGGCGCTCTACCGGATGAGCTATGCCCGCATTCGGAACACGATAGATTTTAGCACACAATTTCTATTTGTCAAGCAAAAATTTCATGTTCCGCTATTTTTCACCGAAAATCCGCAATATCGCCGAAGCCCTTGCCGAAAACATTCTTGGCATCGGTAATGATGAAGAAGGCATTTTCGTCGATACTCTTGATAAGCTTTCTTATCTCGCTTATCTGCGTGCGCTTTACCACGCACAATAGCACCTGCTTGCTCCGGTGAGAGTATGCGCCCTCACCCTCAAGGATTGTAACGCCTCGATGAAGCCTGTCCGTGATATCGCTTATAAGCTGCTCGCTCTTTTCGCTGATAATATAGCAGACATTCGAGTTATCGATACCGTACAGGACAAGGTCAATTACCTTAGAAACAACGAACATAGAGATCACTGCATACATCGCAGCCTCAACCTTGTTAAATATGGCGGCAAATGCAACAATTATTACAAAGTCGGTTATCAGAACCACCGTACCAAAGTTGAGGTACGGGAACTTGAGCCTTATAAACTTTGCAATAATATCCGTACCTCCGGTGGTAGCGCCGGCATAATAGACTATGCCGAGGCCCAAGCCCTTGACGGCACCGCCGATTATGCAGGCTAAAAGCATATCGTTGGTGGGTGAGACAGGAATCAGCGCAAGCAGGTCAACGAAGACCGAAGAAAGCGTCATGCCGACGACTGAGCTAATAATAAAGCCGGTTCCGAAGTACTTCCATGCGATAATAAAAAGCGGAATGTTCAATATAATAGTGAGCAGACCGACGGGGATAGCGGTCAGAAGGTTGATTATCATTGCAATACCGCTGACACCGCCGACGATTATAGAGTTCGGATACAGAAAGAATTGGAAGCCTGTCGCGAACAGTGCCGAGCCAATGACTATCAGGAAATATTTAATTGCATATCCTCTAATTTTTTCCTTATTCATATAAAACCCTCAGTTAATCAGTGACATCTGTTCCTCTCCCCTGTCCTCGTCCTTTAAAAGCGCGCCGGCAGCCGGCAGACTGCGGACTCTGTAGCGAGATACATTCTTTATGACGGTTGCATCAAGTGGAGAGACTTTACTTAGTTTATGATTTTTCTTCAAGCTCATTCCGGCAACACCCTGTGTTGTACGGCTTGTTTTTATCTGCAGCATCGATGTGTTAAACACAAGTGCTCTGCCGTCGGTGGAGAACATGGCGACATTTATCTCCTCGGAAATAGGTATGACATCGACCAGCGGGCTCTTATCCGAATAGGCATTAATGAGCTTTTTGCGGTTTGTCTTTGTCTCATAGGCCGACATCTCAAGGCGAGCGACCTTGCCGTTTTCAAAGAACAGTAAAAGCTGCTTCTTATAATCTCCGGGGCAAACAACTCCCACAATCCGTTCGCCGTCTTCCATTTCAAGCCGTGTCGGCAGGTAAACGCCGAGGTCGGATGCCTTGGTGTTGTCAAAATCGGATAGCTTGGTTTTGTAGACCTTCTGCTTATCGGTAAACAACAAAAGCTCCGTTCGGTTGGTCGATTCAAAGGATAATTTAAGTTTATCACCGTCCTTAAACTTCTGTTCGCTGCTCATACGAAGCGACAGCGGCGTTATCTTTTTAAAATAACCCTCGTTTGAAAGGAACACGGTCACGGGATAATCCTCAACAAGCTCCGTTTCCTCAAATTCCTCTATCTCGTTTGCATAGATTATGCCCGTTCTGCGTGGGCTGGGGTATTTCTTGATGACCTGTTTAAGCTCGTTTATGATTATGCTCTTTATCTTACGGCGGCTCTTGAGGGTTTCCTCAAGCTCCTCTATCGCCTTTTCAAGCTCCTCGGTCTCGGAAACGCGCTTTATGATATATTCCCTGTTGATATTACGCAGCTTTATCTCCGCAACATACTCCGCCTGCACCTTATCGATGCCGAAGCCCATCATGAGGTTCGGCACGACTTCGGCTTCAAGCTCGGTGTTTCTGATAATGGCAATAGCCTTGTCGATATCAAGCAGAATCTTTTCAAGCCCCTTTAGAAGATGCAGCTTTTCCTTCTTTTTGGAAAGGTCGAAATAAACTCTGCGGCGCACACACTCCATGCGCCACGCGCTCCACTCGCCTATTATTTCCTTAACACCCATGACCTTGGGGTTTCCGGCAACAAGGATGTTGAAATTGCAGGGGAAGCTGTCCATCAGCGGAGTAAGCTTAAAGAGCTTCTGCATGAGCTTTTCCGGATCGGTGCCTCGCTTGAGGTCAATGGCGAGCTTCAGACCGCTAAGGTCGGTCTCGTCGCGCATATCGTTTATCTCGCGCACCTTGCCTGCCTTTATAAGCTCCGCTACCTTGTCTACGATTGCTTCCGTGGTGGTCGTGTAAGGTATTTCATAAATCTCAATGATGTTTTCCTTTTGAACATAACGCCAGCGTGCACGCACCTTGAAGCTGCCCCTGCCCGTGTTATAGATATTCTCCATCTCCGAACGGTCGTAGATTATCTCTCCGCCGGTGGAAAAATCGGGGGCAGGCATCGTTGAGAGAATGTCGCAGTCGGGGTCAGTCAGATACTCTATCGTGCTTCGGCAAACCTCCTCAAGGTTAAAGCCGCATATTTGGCTTGCCATGCCGACGGCTATGCCTGTGTTGCTCGATACGAGGACATTCGGAAACGATGTAGGCAGGAGAGCAGGCTCTTTCATGCTGCCGTCGTAGTTATCGACAAACTCAACGGTGTCCTGATCGATATCTCTGAAGATCTCGGCGCATATCGGCGACAGCTTTGCCTCGGTATAACGCGAGGCGGCAAAGGACATATCCCTTGAATACACCTTACCGAAGTTACCCTTGGAGTCAACAAACGGCATGAGCAGAGCATCGTTGCCCTTACTAAGCCTGACCATCGTTTCATAAATGGCAGCGTCACCGTGAGGGTTAAGGCGCATCGTCTGTCCGACGATATTAGCGCTTTTCGTACGGCTGCCGTTTAAAAGTCCCATCTTGTACATGGTGTAAAGCAGTTTTCTGTGTGAGGGCTTGAAGCCGTCTATCTCGGGAATGGCTCGTGAGATGATAACGCTCATCGCATAGGGCATATAGTTTTGCTCCAGCGTTTCGGTTATCGGCTGCTCCAGCACCTCTGCTCTGAGACCCACGACATTGGGATTATTGAATTTTTTCTGTTCGGGAGCTTGTTTCTTTGCCATTTATAATAATTCCTTTCAGCGCTTGCCCTTTTTCTTTACTCCGGTTTCAAAATTCCTGCGGCATTTAGGGCAATGCGTAGCCTTGAACAGCCCCAGATAAACTACTTTACCGCAGTAGGGGCATTTACAAAACAGCGCAATCACAATAAAGGTCACCACAAAGCATATCATCGACGCCAATGAAAAGTACACCGAAAAAGCCAAACCCTTGTCGGCGGTAATAATTCCCGCCAGACCAAACAGCAAACACAGCGCAAGCAGGAATTTCACAAAATTTCTCGCTTTGTCAAACTTCATCACAGCACCTCATCATGAAATATCTGCCATATCAAGATATAAATATCCGTTTTCGGCAATATGATTTTTTCTGCCTGCAAGATCGTCGCCCAAAAGCAGATCAAACATCTGTGCCATACGCTCGGCATCCTCGGGCATGACCTTTATAAGTCTGCGGGTTTCGGGGTTCATAGTGGTCATCCACATCATGTCCGGATCGTTTTCACCGAGGCCCTTGCTTCTGTTGATACTCGCCTTTGCGCCATTAAGCGAGGCAACGATATCCGTCTTTTCTTTGTCGGAATAGGCAAAATAGGTCTTTCCCTTGCTCTCGATCTCATACAGAGGCGATTCGGCGATATAGACGTAACCCTCGCGGATGAGAGTCGGAACAAGCCTGTAAATCATGGTAAGAATAAGCGTTCTTATCTGGAAGCCGTCAACATCGGCGTCGGTGCAGATAATGACTTTATTCCAGCGCAGATTGTTGATATCAAAGGCATTCAGATCCTTCTTACCCTTAGCCTGCACCTCAACTCCGCAGCCGAGAACCTTCAAAAGGTCTGTTATTACATCGCTTTTGAATATCCTGACATAATCGGCTTTGAGGCAGTTCAGTATCTTGCCTCTGACGGGCATTATCCCCTGAAAATCGGCGTCACGGGAGAGCTTACAGGCGCCCAGTGCGGAATCGCCCTCGACAATGTAGATTTCGCGCTTTTCCGGGTCTTTGCTGCGGCAATCAACGAACTTCTGCACACGGTTTGCAATATCTATGCTGCCGGACAGCTTCTTTTTCATGCCAAGTCTTGTTTTCTCCGCCGCCTCACGGCTGCGCTTGTTAACAAGCACCTGCTCAGCTATTTTATCGGCTTCGGGTTTATTCTCAATGAAATAGACCTCAAGTCGTTCCTTGAAGAAGTCCGTCATCGCCTCCTGAATGAAGCGGTTTGTTATCGCCTTCTTGGTCTGGTTTTCATACGAGGTCTGCGTGGAAAAGCAGTTCGTGACAAGCACTAAGCAGTCGGACACATCCTGAAAGCTTATCTTACTTTCGTTCTTCTGATACTTGCCAATCTTCTTTATGTAGGCATCGATGGCATAGACGAAGGCATTTCTCGTCGCCTTTTCGGGTGCTCCGCCATACTCGAGCCATGAAGAATTGTGGTAGTATTCGGTCAAATTAACCTTGTTGGAAAAGCAAAATGCCGCTGAGAGCTTGACCTTGTACTCGGGCTTGTCCTCGCGGTCTCTGCCCTTGCGCTCTGCGCTGATAAAATACGGCGTTGTGAGCGGATTTTCAGCCGCTATCTCCTTGACATAGTCTAAAATGCCGTTTTCGTACACATAGTCCGTTACCTCGAACTTATTGCCGTTTTGATTGCGGAAGCGGAAGGTTATGCCGGCATTCACGACAGCCTGACGGTGCAGAACATCCTTGAAAAACTCCTCGGGAATGTCAATATCCGTAAAGACCTCGAGATCGGGTCTCCATTTTATGGTCGTGCCGGTCTTCTTGCGGTCGGCAGGGCTTATTGTAAGCTCCTGACCTTTTTTGCCGACGACCTTGCCTTTTTTGAAATGAAGCTCGTATTTATTGCCGTCTCTCCATACGGTGACATCCATATATTCCGACGCATATTGCGTTGCACATGAGCCGAGGCCGTTTAGACCGAGGGAGTATTCATAGTTTTCACCCTCGTTGTTTGCGTACTTGCCGCCGGCATACAGCTCACAGAAAACAAGCTCCCAGTTAAAACGCTTCTCATTTGCGTTCCAGTCAAGGGGACAGCCTCTGCCAAAGTCCTCGACCTCAATGGATTTATCGGCATAACGCGTCAGAGTTATATAATTGCCGTAACCCTCACGGGCCTCGTCTATTGAGTTTGACAATATTTCAAACACGGCATGCTGGCAGCCGTCAAGACCGTCAGAGCCGAAGATTACGCCCGGACGCTTTCTTACTCTGTCCGCTCCCTTGAGCTGAGAAATGCTTTCATTACCGTATTGTGCGGTGGTTTTACTCATTTTCCGAAATTCCCCTCAAATACAACATCTTGTGTTAAAAAACTTATTTTTTCCTTGATAACTTAGATTATTTAGTATATTATACATTTAACAAAAAATCAAGTACGGGCATAAAAACAGGGGCAGAGTGTTCCCTGCCCCCAAAGAATATAGGCAAAAAGTCCGAATGTTTTCATTATCGCAGTGATAAGAGCTTACATTCTGTCCGTTTATCTTTCTGTTCGGACACTTTTATTGCCTGTTTCTATTATGGCATTAATTTTTTAATATAACCGTGGTAATATATTGCCATAGTCGTTTAAAATGAGGACAGGCTGAATATAATAATGAGAAAAGGAGACTTTTCTCATGACTAAAAAGGAAGCTAAGGCACTCAAGGCAGAGTATAACAAGCGTGTTAAGGAAATGAAGGCTATACGCTCCCAGCTCCACTGCGCTTATGCGGCGTTTAACAGCGTGACCGATCCGGATATGATGGACGCCTGCATTTTTGAAATAAGCGCGCTTAAATCGCGCTATAATTATGCCGTTGCCAACATAAAAAATCTAAGTCAATAGGAGAAACATATGGACTATTTAAATCTCGCGATCTATGTCATTATCGGCGGTCTGCTACTGTGGCTCATTATTAAAATATTTGCAACTCCGATTAAATGGGCATTTAAGCTGCTTCTGAACGCTGTTCTGGGCTTCGTGATGCTGTTTGTTTTTAACTTCCTCGGCGGATTTATCGGGCTGAGTATCACCGTTGGCTGGCTCAGCGCGATAGTTGCAGGCGTGCTCGGCATTCCGGGTATAATCCTGCTGCTGCTTATCGAAAACTTCTTCATCTGAATACATAGCAAAAGAGAGTGCTTCGGCACTCTCTTTTCTCATTTAAGCAGCTTTAACGCGTCGGAAATTTCGTCAAATTTCATGCTGTGCGACGCTTTGACCAGCACCGTATCGCCCTTTTCAATCAGCTCCGGCAGTCCGGTTATCAGCTCTGCGTTAGTATCAAAGTGCAGGGAGCTGATTTCCTCGGCGGCAGTACAGGTGTTTTTGGAAAGCTCGCCGACCGTAAGCAGCATATCTACGCCGTTATCCGAGGCATATTTGCCGACCTTGGCGTGAAGCTCCGCCTTATTCTCACCCATTTCAAGCATATCACCGAGAATGCAGACCTTGCGTCCATCGACTGATTTGAGGGAATCAACTGCGCACATGACGGAATCGGGATTTGCGTTATAACAGTCATCAATGAGCGTTATAAAGCCCGTATCGCAGACATTTGCCCTGCGGCCTACCGTTTCATAGGCGGCTATACCGGCAGCTATCTGTGCATTGCTAAGCCCCATCGCCAAACCGACTGCCGCACCCTCCAATGCCGCATAAACCATGTGGCTGCCATAAGACGATACTTTGACCGGTATTCGTCTGTCACCGCTTACAATGTCGCAGGAAAGCCCCGAAAGGCTGTCGCTGAGAATGTTCTCCGCTTTTACATCGGCATTATCCTTTGTCCCATACAAGACCTTGTTCTGGCGGCAATCAAGCTTTGCAAGCAGATCATCGTCGGCATTTAGAAAAACAGTGCCGTCATCGGGCATGAAGTCAAGCATCTCGGCCTTTGCCTTCAGAACACCGTTTCTGTCGTGCAGCCGCTCCAAATGAGCGTGCCCTATAAGCGTGTACACCGCCATCGTGGGTCTTACCATCTTGGCAAGGCGGCTCATTTCGCCGAAATCGGATATGCCCATCTCGATAACGGCGACCTCGTGCTCAGGCTCGATTCTGAATATTGTGAGCGGAACTCCAAGCTCGTTATTGAGGTTTTTCTCGGTTTTAAGAACATTATATTTTTGTGAGAGCACCGACGCGATCATTTCCTTTGCGGTGGTCTTACCAACACTGCCGGCTATGCCGATTACGGGAATGTCAAAGCGTTTGCGGTAGTTTTCCGCAAGGATTTTCAGTGCCGCGGCAACATCGGGAACGATGATAACCGTGCCGCTTATATCTTCCGGCAGTTTTTCGGCAATGCAGCAAACTGCGCCGAGTTCAAAAGCTTTGCCGATATAGTCGTGGCCGTCTACATGCTCGCCCTTTAAGGCTGCAAACATGTAGCCGTTTTCGACCTTGCGGCTGTCTATCGTGACCCCAAGTATCTCGCTGTCTAAGCCTTGCGTACCGTAAAGCTTGCCGTTTACTATCTCGGCTGCCTGCTTAACGCTTATTCCTCTCATTTTTCGTACTTCTCCATGGAAACGGCAATTATCCTTTCGCAAAGCTCGGGGAAGCTCATGCCAAGCTCACGCGCCATCTGCGGCACAAGACTTGTAGGGGTCATGCCGGGAAGCGTGTTCGCCTCAAGGCAGTAGATCTCGCCATCTGTGTCATCCATGAGGAAGTCAGCGCGGAAATACACATCTATCATGAGTGCCGTCGCAACACGCTCAGCAAGGCGCTGAAGCCTGTCGGTATCCTCTGCGCTAATTTCAGCCGGACATATCTCCTCGGTAAGTCCTGCCTGATACTTGTTTTTATAGTCATACCAACCGTTTTTGGGGATTATCTCAATGACCGGCATTGCTTTGCCGTCAAGAACTCCTACGGTAAATTCCCTACCCTTTACATATTTTTCAACCAGAACATGGGACTCGTATTTAAACGCGAAATCAAGTGCCGCATCGTATTCGTCACGGCTCCTGACAATGGATGTTCCTACACTCGAACCGCCGGAGCAGGGTTTTACCACACAGGGGAAGCCTACATCATCATACCTTTCGGTGTTTTTTTCAAGGACTATTCCTGTCGGAGTGGGTATGCCGTTTGCTCTGAACATTATCTTGGAAAGCTCTTTGTTCATTGCAATTGCACTACCGAGGTAGCCGCTGCCGGTGTATTTTACGCCGTGCATATCGAGCGTTGCCTGAATCTTTCCGTCCTCACCGTCCTGACCGTGGAGCGCAAGAAAGCAAATATCCGCCGCTCGGCATATCTCAATGACATTTTTACCAATTCTTGAACCGTCACCGTCGGCAAGCAGCTTCTCTACATCCGGAGTTTCCTCCTTGACGGAGTATTCTATATCCTGCTGCTCCTGCTCGAACAGCTCCTTGGGGTCGTTATATTCGCCTTCGTAACCGTAAAACAGGTCAACCAGCACGACCTTATGTCCCATTTCGCGCAGTGCTCTTGCCGCATTAGTTCCGCTCGTGATGGAAACATCTCTTTCGCTCGACAGTCCGCCGCATATTACCGCTATATTCATAACGACACCTCCTAACTATAATTTGGAGTATACCACAGCACACCACCGAGGGCAAATATATATTTTAAAAAAGTAGTGCAAGAGACAAAGTATTATGTTATAATATCGATTTGTAATATGAAACAAGGATGATCAGCTATGAATTATATCGTGGTCGATTTGGAGTGGAATCAGGCTATGAGCTCCAAATCCTCCGTATTTAACAAGCTCCCTATTAAATTGCGCGGAGAAATAATTGAAATAGGCGCTGTCAAGCTCGACGAGAATATGCAGCCTGCCGAGGAGTTCACCATAGATGTTAAACCCGTGTACTTCAAGCGTATGCATTACAAGGTTAAAAAGCTCACCGGCTTTGACAAGGAGCGCCTTGCAAAGGGCTACAGCTTCCGTGACGCTTTTGAAAAGTTCCGTGAGTGGTGCGGTGAGGATGTCACCTTCCTCACATGGGGCTGCGATGACCGCGGCATTATGGAGCAAAACATTATTATTCACGACCTTGATTGGGATTGGATAGCCGATTGGATCAATTTGCAGCTTATATATAATATGCAGACCGACGGAGACAAAAATCAGAAATCGCTTGCAACTGCCATGGAGCATTTTAATATCGAGCAGACAAGAGTTGCTCACGATGCCCTCGGCGACGCATATAACACTGCATTGGTCTGTACAAAGCTCGACATTGCGCAGGGTCTTGCGCAATACGAGGATGCGTCAAGAATGCTCTCTCTGCGCACACATAAGCAGCAATCCAATGAGAACAAAGGTCCCGAACCGCTGGAGCATATGGTTTTTCCCGGATATATCAGCAAATCGGAGGCTTTCGCTGACTCTGAGCTTATAAATCTCCCCTGCCCCGACTGCGGCAAGGAGCTTTCGTGCCAGCGTTGGATCAATCAGGGTGATCAGCGGTATATGAACATATACACCTGCCCCGATTGCGGCAGTTACCTGCTTCGGCTTAAATTCCGTAAGCACGAGGACAACACCTGGGCGGCAAACAGGCTTGTTTATAAGGCCGATGACGATATGCTTGACTTTTACAGGAGCAAGGCCGTTCTTTCGCGCCGACGCGGCAGGGGCCATGCCACAAAGAAAAACAGACCTGCAAACAAGCAGTAAAAAACCGTGAGGAAATCCTCACGGTTTTTTCATTATAAACTCGGCACGGGTGTGGGCCTTGCGCTGTCGATAACGGTTTTTGCGTCGATAAGATTCTTAATCAGATTGGGCGAATGATACAGCCTGTAACCGTCAAGGTTTATTCTGCCTTGGCGCATATAACCGTCATGAATCTGCACCCAATAA
This sequence comes from Oscillospiraceae bacterium, assembly GCA_016292445.1. GTDB lineage: Bacteria > Bacillota > Clostridia > Oscillospirales > Oscillospiraceae > F23-B02. Next base: position 10,952 of record JAEDIN010000010.1, read on the forward strand.
TCCGTTGAGGCATCAACATTACAGAAAATGCGGAAGCCTGCATCGCGCATAGTCTGATACTTAGCGCCCTGATATTCCTCAACTCCGGCAATATCCTCACCGAAGGGATAAATCAGAACATCGGTATCGCCGACAATGGGCTGCACCTGCTTCTCCCACTTGTTTACATCACTTGCAAGATTTGCGGCGGTGCAGCTGCCGTAACCGAAATGAGCATAGCTGTGGGATGCAATGACCCAGCCTTGCTTTTTTATAGCCTCGGATACAGCCTTTGCTTGCTCAACCTCTTTGTTGTATTCCTCGGCGGACAGCTTATTTTTCCAATCGGGATGGGTGTGATATCCAAATACTCCCTCATAACCGGTTACGCCGAGGATGCCCCTTGCACCGCGATAAGAGAAGTCAGGATGCTTTTCAATGAAATCCTCAAGCAACGGGAGCACATCATAGCTGCCGGTCACAAGAGTGCCGTCTTTTTCGTAATACTCATTAGTGACCTTTCCATCCTTGCCGATGACCAACTTATGCGCAAAACCGTCAGACTTTTCATCGGCATAGCCGTCACCGTCGCCGTCGGTCATGTAATTATAGTAGTTTACATCGTCAACGGATAGCACAAAAGGCTTTTTGCCCTCGGGAAGGTAAATATCGCCCTGCTGATAAACCGTCTTTCCGTCTTCTGTTTTGACCTGCTTTATCATATCATGAATATCGACGAGCACATAGCCCCTTGTGTACATCTGATCCATGATGGCGTTAAACTCGCTTATTGTCGTCATGTAAAGATTATAACCGTCGGTATCCTCATCGCCGTCAAAAGCTCTGTCGGTATCGGCTATAAGGCTGTGGAAGAATATGTGCGGCACATGGGTCGTATCCTCCCAGCGAACGCACCGGGATTTATTCGCCTCGAGCTCCTGCTTATATGCCGAGCAATCCTCGGCATTTTCATACGCCGCCTCATATTCGGCTACAAGTGCAAGGGCCTTATCATAGTCATATGACGCAGCAAGCCTGTCGGTCTGCTTTTTAAGTCCTGAGGCTGTCTTGGGCAGTTGATTACCTGTAACCTTCGAGATAACGGTTTTACGTTCGGACACTAACGGATCGGTATTCTGCTCGCCGCTGTCGCCCACTCCGCTGCATGAGCGAACGCTGAAGGTAAGTGCAAGCATCATTACTGTTAGAATGGCAAAGCAAAACACGGCGACCTTTTTAGGTCCGAATATGTCCAACAATGCAGCCCAAAAGCGCTGCAGTTTCTGTAAAAAGCTTGTTTTCAGCCCATTCATCGTTAACTCACCCACCTTTTTTATCTATATATTCTGTATGGTATATTAACACATGCTATCTAAAATGAGCAATACATTATTGAAATAATTCACGGATTTTTGGCAAAATAAGCCCTTGCTTCTTCCGCGTCACGCTTTATTTGTTCTCCGAGACTCGATATATCGTCAAATTTTCTCTCGTCACGCAGGAAGCTGAAAAACTCCACCCTCGCCTGTTTGTCATAAAGATTACCGTCAAAATCGAGAATGAAGCTCTCCACGCTGACGGCGCCGGCGTCACTCACGGTGGGTCTTACGCCGACATTGGTTACGGAGATATGCTCAGAGCCGTCGTCAAGAATGACCTTTGCGGCGTAAACACCGTGTCGGGGAATTATAACTCCCTCGGGTATTTTCATATTTATAGTAGGAGTACCCATTTTTGTGCCGAGATGGTAGCCGGAGCGAACAGTATCCGACAGCATATGGGGGTGGCCGAGATACTCGTTTGCCTTTTCAATCTCGCCGTTTTGAATGAGCTTGCGGATCTCGGTAGAGCTTACGACAATGCCGTCTCTGCACACGGGCTCAATAATATCGCAGCCTACACCCTTTTCAACACAATACTCCTTGAGTCGAGGTGCAGTGCCGAGCCCCTTGTAGCCAAAGCAAAAATCATGCCCGACAACGAGCCATGCTATATCAAGTTCATTGATAAGCTCATCGATAAATTCACGCCAATCCATGCGCATGACCTTTTGGTTGAAGTGAATGAAAACGACATTGTCGATGCCGAAGCAGCGATTAATAATGTCCTTTCTGCCGATCGCGCTGTTTATAAGCGGAACCTCGGCGTTGAAAACAAGCGTATCGGGGTGAACATCGAAAGTAAGAACAGACGGCATAGCGTCTATTTCCGCGGCACGCTGTTTTGTTTTGTCAAGAAGTGCGGCATGACCTATATGCACGCCGTCAAAGAAGCCAAGAGCCATCGCTCTTTTTCTATCTGTCATATCAAACCTCAAAGAAGCTTTTTATAGTCTTTAGTAAGTTATCCTTCACCTCGGCGAGCAGCAAAAACTCGCCGCTTTCGGAATACACCCTGTATGTGCCGTCGGCAGACTTTGTTTTTATTGTGTTTCCGTTGCGGAGCTTTTTTTCCTCAAATTCGTTAACGGTAAGATCAGGCTTATCGGAAAACAGCGTATCCACAGGAATTATAATGCCGTCAAGCTCGCCCAAATCGGCGGCAGCCTGAATCTGCTCCATCGTATGAGCCTGCGCTATGGAAAACGCTCCGGCTTTTACTCGCCGCAAACTGCTCATACATCCGCCGCAGCCGAGTTTATCGCCAATATCGCTGCACAATGTTCTGATATAAGTACCTTTGGAGCAATGTATATCAAGGATATAATCGCACTTATCTTCGCCTACAAGCTCAAGCTTGCTGATGGTTACTTTGCGCGGCCTGCGTTCAACGATCTCGCCCCGTCTTGCAAGCTCATACAGCTTTTTACCGTTTATCTTTATAGCCGAGTACATGGGCGGTATCTGGCTTATTTCGCCGAGAAATCCATTTGCCGCGGCGATAAATTCGTCCTTTGACGGAAGAGCCTCACAGGTATTTAGAACATTGCCGGTGGTATCCTGCGTATCGGTAGAAACACCGAGCCGCAGTCCGGCTATATATTCCTTGCTGTCTGCTTCGGCAAATTCAACAGCCCGTGTCGCCCTGCCTACAAACACGACAAGCAGACCTGTTGCCATAGGGTCAAGCGTTCCGGAGTGACCTATTCTCCGTTCACGGAGAATACCGCGCAGCTTGCCGACAACATCGTGACTTGTCCAGCCGCAGGGTTTATCTACAAGTATTATTCCGTTCATGCCCATAGCTTGTCCAGTGCGTCAATGAGCATTTGGCGAACCCTATCTGGTTCTTCGTTTATCGTGCATCCGGAGGCCATTTTGTGCCCGCCGCCGCCGAACAAGGCGCACAAAGCAGAGCTGTCAAAGCTCGGCTGGGATCTCACTGAGACCTTGCATTTTCCCTTTGCAAGCTCACGGATGACCATGCTTACGACACAGCCTTCAACCTTGCCGGGTATGCCGGCAATATCGTCGCAGTCGTTCTCGGTTGCGCCTGCCTTGCTCATCATTTCCTCGGTGACGGTCGCAACAACTACCGCACCGTCTTTGTAAAACTCAAGTCCCGAGCATATCATCCCCTCAAGGACAATTCGTGCTCTCGACACCTGACGGAAAAGGTCAAAATTCAGTTCTCTGACCGCTGCTCCGCAGGACACAAGCTCGCTTGCCGCAGCAAAAGTTTCCGCCGTGACATTTGCATATCTGAAGCATCCGCAGTCGGTTGAAACCGCCATGTAAAGCAGGCTCGCCTCATCTGGGGTCACATTTTTGCACAGCTCCTTAATTACCTCAAGCACTACCTCGCCACAGGACGACTTTTCCGGGTGCAAAAGCAGCTCATCGGCATAGTGAGAATTGGTCGGATGATGGTCAATGCAGGCATTAACCGCTCCTTCAAAGCCCAAGGGAAGCATATGCTTTTCCGCAACATCGACGGCGACCGTGCAATCATAGCCAAAATTCTCCTCGATATACTGCGAAACATATTTCATATACTTAGGGGTTATATCCGGGTTATTATACAGTGCCGCTTTTTTGCCGCACCTGTGCAAAGCACTGCACAGTGCCGCCGCGCTTCCGAGGGTGTCACCGTCGGGGCGGACATGGGTCAGCAAAAGTATATTATTGTGGTTTTTAAGCCATTCGGCACACTCGCGGTAGTTCATTCTTCTTCCTCGTCATGCTTGATATCAAGATTGCTTATAAGCTCGTTGATATGTGCACCGTACTCGATGCTGTGGTCAATTTCAAATGTGAGCTCGGGAGTGTTTCTTAGCTTCAGACTGTTGCCCAGCTCGCGGCGAAGCCAGCCGGCTGCGGATTTGAGACCCTTTTTGAAATCCTTTTCGTTTTGCAGTCCCATAACGGACAGCCAAATCTTTGAGTATTTCAGGTCGCCGGTCGTCTCGACCCTTGTAACACTTATCATCCCCTGATTTATCCGGGGGTCTTTTATTTCGCGAAGCAGCTTGCTCATAACAAGCTGGATATCGTCATTTGTTCTTGCAAGTTTATTTGAAGGCATTACTTTTCCTCCTATCGTCCAATGGGCGGTCAAAAAGACCGCCCACAAATACTATTACGGATTGACCTGCTCCATAACGAAGCACTCGATGACATCGCCGACCTTGATGTCGTTGAATTTCTCGACCTGCATACCGCATTCGTAGCCGTTTGCAACTTCCTTGACATCGTCCTTAAAGCGGCGCAAGGATGCAAGCTCGCCCTCGTGTATAACGACATTATCACGCAGAACACGGACAGAGCAGCCGCGCTGAATCTTACCGTCGGTGACATAGCAGCCGGTTACGGTGCCAACCTTGGAGACCTTATAGGTCTCGCGAACCTCGGCATGGCCAATGATAGCTTCCTTGAATTTGGGGGCGAGCATACCCTTCATTGCCGCTTCGATTTCGTTGATGCAGTCGTAAATGACGCGGTACATACGCATATCGACATTGGAGCGGGCAGCATTATCACGGGCAGCGTTATCGGGTCTGACATTGAAGCCGACGATGATTGCGCCGGAGGTGGCAGCAAGCATAACATCGGATTCGTTAATTGCACCGACGCCGCTGTGGATGACCTTGACGCGCACTTCCTCGTTAGTTATCTTCTCAAGCGATGCCTTGACAGCCTCGGCAGAGCCCTGAACATCGGCTTTGACGATGATATTGAGAGTCTTCATCTCACCGGCCTGAATCTGGCTGAACAGATCCTCAAGGCTGACCTTCTTGTTTGCGCCGAAGGCGGCATTCTTCTGCTGAATCTTACGCTCCTCAACGAGCTCACGGGCCATACGCTCATCGGCAACGGCATTGAAGGTATCGCCTGCGCTGGGGACCTCGGACATGCCGGAGATCTCGACGGGAACAGAGGGCCCTGCCTCGGTGATGCGAACGCCCTTGTCGTTTATCATCGTGCGGACACGGCCGACGGCAGTGCCTGCAATGATAATATCGCCGAGCTTCAAAGTGCCGTTTTGGACAAGGACGGTCATTATAGGACCGCGGCCCTTATCAAGGCGTGCCTCGATGACCGCACCCTTTGCGGCACGGTTCGGATTTGCCTTGAGCTCCTGCACCTCGGCAAGAATTACAAGGTTTTCGAGCAGATTGTCTATACCCATACCGGTCTTTGCGGAAATGGGGCAAACGATGGTATCACCGCCCCACTCCTCGGGAACGATGTCATACTCTGTGAGCTGCTGCTTGATGCGCTCGGGATTTGCGCCGACGGTGTCCATCTTGTTTATCGCTACTACAAGAGGAATATTTGCCGCTTTTGCGTGATTTATACTCTCAATGGTCTGGGGCATGATACCGTCGTCTGCTGCGACGACGAGAATTGCAATATCGGTGACCATAGCACCTCTTGCACGCATGGAGGTAAATGCCTCATGTCCCGGTGTGTCAAGGAAGGTAATGGGGCTGCCGTTTACCTCGACGGTGTATGCGCCGATATGCTGGGTGATGCCGCCTGCCTCGCCGGAGGCAACATTCGCATGGCGGATATAGTCAAGCAGCGAGGTTTTGCCGTGGTCAACATGGCCCATAACGACAACGACAGGTGCGCGGCCGACAAGCTCATCGGCACTGTCCTCATGGTCGTCAATGAGGCGTTCCTCAACGGTCACAACAACTTCCTTCTCTACCTTACAGCCGAGTTCCATTGCAACCAGTGCCGCGGTGTCGTAATCGATAACATCTGATACGGAGGCGAAAACACCGAGCTTAATAAGCTGCTTAATGACCTCGCCTGCGGTCTTTTTCATTCTCGAGGCAAGCTCGCCGACATTAATCTCATCTGGAATGGAAACCTTGAGCTGCTGCTTCTTTGCTATCTCAAGCTGAAGCTTCTGCATCTTGTCGCGCTCTTCCTGGCGGCGCTTAGCACTTGCAACCTGCTGCTGACGCTGTTTGGACTTATTGACGATCTTTTCTTTGCCGCCCTTTCTGTCACGGTCACGACCGCGGTCGCCTGCCATTTTGTCAAATTTCTCGTCATATTTGGTCATGTTGACCGCCGCGCTGCCTCTGGTGTCGATAACGCGCTTCTCAGCTACCTGTCTGGGAACATGGGGCTTATTTTCCTTTTCCTTCTTTGCAGGAGCAGGAGCGGCGTTCTGTGCAGGCTGCTGCGCGGGCTGCTGTGCGCTCTTTTGGGGCTTATCGCTCTTTGCAGGCTTCTTATCGGCAGGCTTGGGCTCTGCCTGAGCAGGGGTATTGAATATCTCGGCAATGCTGCCTACCTGATTATGCTGGGTAAGATACTCGAATATGATATCAAGCTCATCATTCTCAAGCACCTGCATATGGTTCTTGGGAGTGGTGGCATAATCGGTCAATATCTGGCTTATCACCTTCGATGTGGAATTAAAATCCTTTGCAACCTCGTGTACTCTGTATTTCATCATGCTCATGCATTATTCCTCCTCTTGCCTGTCCTCTTGTTTTTCTCATGCGCCTTTGCCTCGCGCTGACGCTGCTTTTGACTTTTTAGCTTTTCGGATATTGCTTGCGCAGTATCCGCATAGCTTTCTTCGTCAAGTTCCTTAAGAAGCTTCATGAAGGCATCCGCAAAGCCTAAGTCGCATATCGCAGCCATCGAGCAGCCGCTTTTACCGACATGCTCGGAAATCTCCTGCTTTGAAAACGGAAGGGTTATCAGCGGAATGTTCCTCCCGTAAACAAAGCCCTTTGCACGGCTTTGCGCATTGTCGGACGCGTCGCTTGCCAAAACCACAAGTTTTGCCGTTTGTGCCCTTGCAGCAGCGCCGGTGTCGGTCTCGCCTATCATAGCGGCATTTGCTTTTCGCATAAGGCCCAGTAAATTCAGTGCTTTTTCCTTCACTCCTGCGCCTCCATCTGCATTTCAAGCTGCTCAAAGACCTCCGGCGGTATCTGCGCCGAGAAAGCTCTTTCAAGTGCCTTGGCCTTCATCGCTTTTTTCAGGCAGTCCTTACTCGGGCAAATATATGCCCCTCTTCCTGCCGCCTTGCCTTTAAAATCAAGACTTATTTCGCCCTCGGGTGACTTCACGGCACGAATAAGCTCACGCTTCGGCTTCATTTCACGACAGCCAAGACACTGCCGCATCGGTATTTTCTTTTGCATCCTGCTGCCGCCTTTCTAAAGATTATGCCTCGGATTCAGGCTTGATATCGATTTTAAATCCGGTCAGTCTTGCCGCAAGTCTTGCGTTCTGACCTTCCTTGCCGATGGCAAGAGAGAGCTGACTGTCGGGAACGATGACGCGGCAGCTCTTGCCGTCTTCAAACATCGTTACGCTGATTACATCGCTGGGAGCAAGTGCTGCGGCGATGTATTCCTCGGGAACATCACTGTATTTGATGATGTCGATCTTCTCACCGCCGAGCTCATCGACGATATTTGCAACTCTGCCCCCCTTGGGACCGACACAGGAACCGATGGGATCGATATCCGGATCGTTGGACAGGACCGCCATCTTGGTTCGGCTGCCGGCTTCGCGGGCAATGGACTTTATCTCTACCGTACCGTCAAAAATCTCGGGTACTTCAAGCTCGAACAGTCGCTTTACAAGTCCGGGATGGGTGCGGCTTATAAGAACCTGAGGGCCCTTGGTGGAATTTCTGACCTCAACGACATAGACCTTAATGCGATCACCCTCGGTTAGCACCTCACTCTTAATTCTCTCGTTGGGAGCGAGCATCGCCTCGGTAAACTCACTGTTGGAGTTAATGCGAATGGATACACTGCCGGTTCTCGGCTCAATGCGGGACACAACGCCGGTGAGTATCTCATGCTCCTTGGAGGTAAATTCTTCGTAGATAATTCCGCGCTCTGCTTCGCGAATTCCCTGAATGATGACCTGCTTTGCAGCTTGAGCGGCTATACGGCCGAACTTTTTGGTTTCGACGGGAACTTTTATGGTATCGCCGACCTTGGCTCTCTTGGTGATCTTCTTTGCAGCGTCAATGACTATCTCAAGAGCTGAGTTCTCAACCTGCTCAACGGCGACCTTATTTACATACATCTCGATACGCTTTCTGCTCTCGTCAAGCAGGATATCGACATTATCTGCGCACTCGGGATTATCACGACGGAATGCCGCAAGCATAGCCTGCTTAATTTTGTCATACATGTATTCTCTGGGAATGCCCTTTTCTTTTTCAAGATCTTCAATTGCGGAAAAGAATTCTGCGTTCATTTTAATATACCCCTTTTATTTTATATCGAGATGTGCAGCTTAACCTGCGCAACCTGTGACTTCTTCAGCAGCAGCGAATTGACGGTAATGTCGCCGTTTTCATAGCCCTCAAGTTTACCGACTACGGACTTTTTGCCCTCATAAGGCTGATACAGCTTGACCTCGACTTCGCTGCCCATAAACTTCTCAAAATCCGAGGGACGCTTAAGCTCACGCTCGGCTCCTGCCGAACCGACTTCAAAAATATAGCTGTCGGGAATTGGGTCAGCCTCGTCAAGAATAGGATCAAGTCTGCGGCTTATTCGCTCGCAGTCGTCAATGCCGACTCCGCCTTCCTTATCTATAAATACCCTCAGATACCATGAGCCTGCTTCTCTGACATACTCGACAGACCAAAGCTCGCAGCCCTCGTCCTCAACGACGGGTTTTGCCAGCGCTTCTACCTTTTCCGTTACTTTACTCATAGCACAACCGCCTTTTTTTACAATTACAAAATGCTCAACAAAAAGAGTGGGCGTTGACCCACTCTTAAAAACCTGCTGACTTACATTGATATAATAACACCAACATAATAGTATTGCAAGCATTTTTTGTAACTATATATATTTATTTCTGATACTCGTAGTGATCTGCGAATTCTTCAAGGCACATACCGTTTTCCATAATGAATTTTGCGGCTACTGCGCCTACATAGCGATAGTGCCACGGCTGATCTAAGCCGGTTATACCGCTTTTGTCGCTTGGATAGCGCTTTATAAAGCCGTATTCCGCACAGTTTTCGTCAAGCCATTCAAAAAACTTTGCGTTCATTTTTGAATAATCATAATCATCATACTGCTTATCGGTGATATCAACCCCAAGTGCAGTCTGGTGGTCGCTTGTTCCGGGAATCTCGGAGTTCTTTGTTGCAATTTTCATTGCATCATCGAAGCTCAATCTGCCTCCGGCTGTAAGCTTAGCCGCTTCCTCATTAAGCTGCTGAGTAGCCGCGGTATATGAAACATATCCGCAAGCAAGATACGGGTCAAAGCCCGCCTTGCGCGCCGCCTGAACAAGTCCGACAAGCTGATTAATCGCCCTTTTATCGAAGCTGATACCTGAATCACCGACTTGCACCACCTCGGGTGTGTTGTCCTTGACCACATGGCTGCTGTTTATAAGAATATAGTTCCAGTCCTCAATATCTATATTTGGAAAGTCCAGGTCGGAATACTTTTCCTCTGTTTCTGCACGACTTTCATAATCGTCAAGGGGCTTTTTCAGATTATCTGAACTTACAAAAACGGAGTCCGCTCCGCCGAAAATAATTTCCGAGGACAGGCCGGTACGAGACTCAATGACAAAAACAAGCGCACCGGCAGCAACCAGCATCAATAGTATCCAAAACGCCTTTTTGAGTTTCATAGCCGCACCGCCTTTCTACTGTCTTCGTGTGATTATACCACAATCTGCGGCTTTACACAAGCTTTTATACCGGCACGGCATCTTCTCCGAGTGCCTTCCTTAGCTTCTCCAGAGCCTTTTTCTCTATTCTGCTGACATAAGAGCGGCTTATTCCGAGCATTTGTGCCGTTTCCCGCTGGGTTTTCGGGCTCAGATTATTAAGACCGTAGCGAATCTTGATTATCTTCGCTTCCCTTTCGCTTAGGGCCGAGTCCACATATTCGTGCAGCTTTCTGCATATTTCAAAGTTGCCGACAGAGTCGCTAAGCTCCTCATCCTGTGCCAAAACATCCATCAGCGAAAGGCTGTTGCCGTCCGAATCTGTATCGATTGCATCGGAGAGGCTTACATCTCCGGCAGTCTTTTTGAGGCTTCTGAAGTGCATGAGTATCTCGTTTTCGCAGCAGCGGCTTGCGTATGTGGCAAGACGCACTCCCTTATCCGGTCTGTAAGTGTTTATCCCCTTAATAAGTCCTATCGTGCCTATAGAAATAAGGTCATCGACATCGTTTGTCTGGGTATAGTATTTCTTTATAATGTGCGCAACGAGCCTGAGATTATGCTCAACGAGCTTGTTTCTCGCTTCTATATCCCCCTCAAGCCATCTGTCAACATAAAGCTTTTCCTCTTCCTTTGACAATGGGCTTGGAAATGAGCCGTTCGGCGAAAGCCGCAGCATCAGCAGCGTACCGCCAATAAGCATCATAATTGCAGAAGTAAACATCTAATCACCTCCGTTACAGTATAAGCGAAGGCGGCAAGTACAAATTCGTGAATTTTGCTTGCATTTTCAAGGATTCGGTATTAGTATGTAAGCATATTTTGCCGGAGGAATTAAAATGCACAGACCTGACGACGGATTTTATCACGACCACGGCGATGGCATTATTCACTGCCATGACACCGAACCAAGCGGCGATATCCACGAACACGAGGAGCACGAGCACCCCCATCACAAGCACACACATAAGCACGAAAACACAAAAGCGGTCGTAAACCGCCTTGCGAGAGCAATCGGTCATCTTGAGTCTGTAAAAAGGATGGTTGAGGACGGCAGAGACTGCACGGAGGTGCTTGTTCAGCTTGCGGCTGTGCGCTCGGCGCTTAATAACACCGCAAAGGTCATCTTAAAGGACCACCTTGAGCACTGCATTACCGATGCTGTCGAGACCGGCGACGCTGAGGTCATATCCGACCTTAACACGGCAATAGACAAGTTTATAAATTAAAAATTTACCGCTTCATTTTTGTGAAGCGGTAAATTTTTAGATATTCAAATCAATTGTTGGTGTTAAAAATCTTGAAGATGCTGTCGAAAGGATCTTCCTCGGCCTTGGGGGCTGTGGGCTCTTCCTTCTCGGCGGCCTTCTCACTTGCTGCAGTATACAGTCCCTGCGGCTTTTCAAATACTGCAGGCTCAATGGGCTTTCCGGCGGACTGAGCAGGTGCGGTCTGCTTGTTTGCAGGTGCTTCCTCAAAACCGGTGGCAATAACGGTGACGCGAATTTCGTCCTGCATGGTTTCATCAAAGGTTGCACCAAAGATGATGTTTGCATCGGGATGCGCTGCTTCCTGAACGAGGTTTGCGGCTGCTTCGACATCCTCAAGCCCCATATCCTCGGAGCCGGTAATATTAATGAGCACACCGTGTGCGCCGTTGATCGAGGTCTCCATGAGAGGGCTCGCAACTGCCATGCGGGCGGCATCCTCTGCCTTGCCCTTGCCTGCTGCACGACCAACGCCCATATGAGCAAAGCCTGCGTTCTTCATGATGCAGGTGACATCGGCAAAGTCAAGGTTAATGAAGCCGGTGTTCTTGATAAGATCGGAGATGCTGGTGACTGCCTGACGAAGAACATCGTCGGCAATTTCAAATGCGTTTGCGAGGGTGACCTTCTGATCGGTCGCGTATTTCAGGCGGTCATTGGGGATGATGAGCAAAGAATCGACCTTGCCGAGCATCTCCTTGATACCTGCGTTTGCCTGGTCCATACGACGCTTGCCCTCGAACTTGAAGGGCTTTGTTACGACGCCTACGGTAAGTACGCCTGCTTCACGGGCAATATCTGCAACGGTGGGTGCTGCGCCGGTACCGGTGCCGCCGCCCATACCGGCGGTGATAAAGACCATGTCGGAATCCTCGAGAGCCTTTGCAATGTTATTGCGGCTTTCCTCCGCACTGCGCTTGCCGACCTCGGGATCGGAACCTGCGCCCTGCCCGTGGGTGAGCTTCTCGCCGATCTGGATCTTCTGGTCAGCATTGGAAACTGCAAGTGCCTGCTTGTCCGTATTGACGGAAATGAACTCGACACCCTGAGTTCCGGACTTGACCATTCTGTTTACGACATTGTTACCGGCACCGCCGACACCGACTACTTTTATTGTTACGACATTTTCAGGGCCTGCTTCGGCTTTGAAATCCATGATAAATCCTCCAGTATTGTTTATAAAACGAGCGCATAAGCGCATCGCAGTCATTTTGCGATTTGTTTTATTCTATAACTTTTTTCTTCCAAGGTCAATACATTTTCACTAAGTTATGTAAACAAAGTTTTAAACTTAGTGTTAATTCGGTCTGAATGTGACCTTATTTGTATCGGAAAGCTCTAATGTCCCCGCATCATCCGCCTTAAGCTGCGATACCGCCGAAAGCAGCTTGCCGAACTTATACTCGGTGTTGTTATTTTCACCGAGCTTGACGACAAATCTCTCGTCAAACTCAAAGCTTACATCGGAGACATCTGATATATTGATGTTCGCGATCTTATCGACCAGCGAGCGTGCCTGCACTTGATACAGAATATCGAGAAGATAGTCAAGCTTGGGCTTTTCGTCATCGGTGACCGTGATAAGCCCGCCTACCTGCGCCTCGCTTACGCTTATGCCTCTCACCTGCGCTAACAGCTCCGCGTCTTTTTCGCTGAGCGTGCTCAAAAACTTACCCGTTTGGCTGATGCTCCAAAGCTCGTCGGCTACCTCGATGCAGGCTACTGCCTTGCTTTCCTCAACGGTGATGGTCACACTGTTGGGCAGACTTCGTGTTATCTTAACGGAGTCAATATACGGCAGCTTGACAACTACGCGGCTTCCGGCACCTATCCTGTTTATGAAAAACAGATTGTCGCCGGTGTGAATACCGGAAGCCGAGATTATCTGCTCCTTGGAGTATTTGCTGTTGCCGCTGACCTCAATCTTCGACACCTTGAAGAATACGCTCATCGTGAATATTATTGCCACAATGATAAGAAAAAATGTCAGCGGTCTGTAAAGTGTGCTCCGGGCAGCTTTTCTCTCTCCCCGTTCAGTAGATTTTTTATAATAATCATTTGTGTTTGACATTTATTCAGATCTCCGTAAATATATCTGCGCCGAGTGAACGCAATTTATAGTCAAATAATTCGTAGCCGCGTGCAATGTGACCTGCGTCGATAATGCTCGAGCTTCCATCGGCGGATAATGCTGCAATTACCATTGCGGCACCGCCGCGCAGATCCGTTGAACTGACCGTTGCTCCCTTTAAACTGCGCACTCCCCAGACTGTTGCTTCTCTGCCGTCGATGGCTATATCCGCGCCGAAACGCATTAGCTGTGACGCATGACAAAATCTGCTGTCGAAAATATCTTCCCTGAATTTGGTTTTCCCTTTTGCCTTGAGAAGTGCTGCCATGAGAATCGGCTGTGCATCGGTCGGAAAGCCCGGATAAGGCTCGGTCACAACACTGTCGACGGCGTTAAGGTGGCCGTCCGAGCTAAGTCTTACGCTGCGTTTTGAGCTTATTATATCACAGCCGGCAGAGTTTAGGAAGTGCTGTAGGCGTAAAAATTGCCTCGAATCCACACCTCTTAGCTCGATGTCACCGCCCGTTGCCGCCGCCGCGCACAAAAATGTTGACGCTACTATTCTGTCCGGTATTATTCTATGCCCTGCGTGACGCTCGGGCACAAAACCCGAAACAGTGACGGTACTTGTTCCTGCCCCGCTTATATATGCGCCGAGCTTGCGCAGATATTCCTGCAAATCGACTATTTCCGGCTCTCTTGCCGCTCCTGTAATTACCGTTTCCCCTGACGCACCACAAGCAGCTATCATTGCGTTTTCCGTTGCACCGACACTCGGAAACGGAAGCTCAATCCTGCCGCCCTTGAGTTTTTCTGCACGGCATATTATCTCACAGCCGTTTTCCTCAACGCTTGCTCCGAGAGAGCGCATTGCGTTAATGTGCAGGTCAATGGGTCTTGCGCCGAGCTTGCAGCCGCCCGGAGCAGTCAGATGCACTTCACCGCAGCGTGCAAGAAGCGCGCCCATAAAAAGCACCGAGGAACGCATACACTCCATCATGCCCTTCGGTATCGTACAGCAGTTCAGGCTGCGTGAATCTATGTATACATCGTTATTCTGCTGCTCTGCCGTGCAGCCGAGCTGCCGCAGTATACGCAGCGTTGACGACACATCGCTCAGCTGCGGCACATTGAGCAGATCCGTTTCATTCGCCGAGATTACCGATGCCGCCAAAATCGGAAGCGCGGCATTTTTTGAGCCTTGAACAAAGCACGCTCCCTCTAAGCGGTTTCCGCCGTTTATATGCCATATAGCCATAAAAAAACCTCGCAGAAAAGAATCTTTAATCGGGTCATTCTATGCTGCAAGGTTAATTTGTGTTATTTTTCGGTCTTTTGGCACATTGTAAGCACCTGCTCGGTGATTATATCCGTTGCCTGCGGCTTTGCGAGCTTTGCCATCGCCGCGGACATTTTATCAAGCTCATCCTTTGAGGACAGTATGCGCTTAACCTCTGTCAAGAGGTCGGCCGCTTTAAGGCTTTCCTCCTCAAATATAAGCGCACCGCCGGCATCCTCAATAACCTTTGCGTTTTTGAACTGGTGATTATTGGTCACATACGGCGACGGAACAAATATCGTCGGCTTGTGCATATAGGTAAGCTCCGAAACGGTTGACGCGCCGGCGCGGCACAAAACGAGGTCTGCCGCCGCCATTACGCGGGGCATATCATATATGTACTCTCGGACATCCATTCCGTTTTTCTCATAATCGGGTACTGTCTCCTGAAGTGCCGTCACCATTTCGGCATAGCCCTCACTGCCTGCCGAATGAATCAGCTTAAAGCCGGGATTGTTTCCGGCAAGCTTTATAAACTCGCACATAGCGGCGTTCATATTTGCCGCACCCAGCGACCCCCAGACGGAAACGACGAGCGGCGTATCCAACGGTATGCCAAGCTCAGCCTTTGCCTTGTTTTTTGAATATGCGGCAAACTCTCCTCTTACAGGAGTGCCGGTGACTACGGTCTTTTCGCTGTGCTTATAATAACGCCTGCTCTCGGCAAAGCCGAGCATTATTTTATCTACTATCTTTGAGAGCATCTTCGTTGTCAGTCCCGGAACCGCATTACTCTCATGAACAGCGGTGGGTATGCCGAGTTTTGCCGCGGATTTCAGGACCGGGTAACAGACATAGCCGCCTGTTCCGATGACGATATCGGGCTTGAATTTCTTTATTATTCTTCTTGCCTGTATGGTGGATTTGACTGCAAAATACAGGGCTTTTATGTTATGTGCCAAGCCTGCAAGGCTCTTTTCACGGCTGATATTGCAGACTCTAACGGTTTTTATATCGTATCCGCTTTTCGGTACGAGGATAGTCTCCATCTGTCGGACGCAGCCGACAAAAAGGATCTCGCAGTCAGGCATAAGCTCACGCAATCTGCCTGCAACGGCAATCGCCGGATTAATGTGACCGGCTGTGCCTCCGCACGCAAACATAAATCTCATATCTAAGCTCCCTTTCTACCCTGCCCGTTTTGCAGGTATATCCCTCGACATACTGAGCACTATCCCCATTTGCGCCATCTGAATGAGCAGTGCCGTCCCGCCGTAACTGAAAAACGGCAGCGAAATTCCCGTACATGGCACGAGATTGGTTACAACCGCGACATTCAATATCACCTGTATAGCAAGCAGAGTTGTAATCCCCGCACCGACAAGAAAGCCGTATCTGTCAGCGGCGTGCATGGCAAGCCAATAGCCGCGAATGATAAGCAGGGCAAATAGCGTCAGAATGAGAAGTGCACCTATAAAGCCGAGTTCCTCGCAGACTACGGAAAAAATAAAATCGTTATGCTCCTCGGGAAGATACAGATATTTCTGTCTGCTCTGGCCAAGTCCAAGTCCCGTCAGGCCTCCCGAGCCTATCGAGTACAGCGACTGCACTATCTGATAGCCCTCGTCGGAGGTTGAGGAGAACGGGTCGAGCCATGTCGTTATTCTTCCCGAGGCATACGGAAACATCGTAAGCAGCACGGCGATACCGCCGCCTGCCGCAACCGCAGCCGCTATAAACCAAATAAGTCTTGCGCCACCTAAAAAAATCATCACTCCGCCTATTGCGATTATAATTATTGACGCGGAAAAATGCGGCTCAAGTACCAGAAGTCCGACTATCACAAGCAGGATAGCCACAAACGGCAAAATGCCGTATCTGAAGGTTTTCATCCTGCCGCGATTATTGCATATCAGAACCGCGAAGGACAAGATAACGCCGATCTTCGCTATCTCCGAAGGCTGGAGCGTCAGGCTTCCCACGCCTATCCAGCGTTTAGCGCCGTTTGCCTCGGTGCCTATCAGCGGAACGAGCATCAGAAGTACAAGCGCGGTAATAAGCAGCGGTATTGAAAACCTTTTATAAAAGCCCATGGGCAGCCTTGAGGCGAATATCATCGCCGCAGTGCCCAACGCGGCAAATAATAGCTGGCGGATAAAAAAGTAAGTAGGGTTTCCTCCGGTAATGTTGCCGGGGTCATAGTACGCCCTGGCGAAGCTTGCAGACAGCACCATTGTCACTCCAATGGTAAGCAAAAGCATTACGAGAACAAAAAAGGGTATATCCATTCCCCTTCGTTTCGTTTTATCTTTCGTTTCCCTTTGTTCGAGTCTGGTACTGCCGTATTGCATACCGATCTCCTCCGTATATCAGAACTGGAAACGATTATAAACTCCTACAAATGAAATTATTGCAAAAATGAGGGATACTCCTGTGAATAACCAGAAAAGTTCTTTTTCCTTCCACTTTTTGCCCGTCCAACCGCCCATTTCAAGATGGTGATGGAACGGTGCCATTTTGAATACACGCTTACCGTGGGTTAGCTTGAAATAAGTGACCTGTATGATATCCGACATGGTTTCCCAAATGAATACTATGCCGAGAGTGATAAGGATAAGCGGCATATCATAGGCAAAGGCAAGTGCAGCAATAGCTCCGCCGAGAAACAGCGAGCCGGTATCGCCCATGAAAACCTTGGCAGGGTTAAAATTATACACGAGAAATCCGAGCAGGCCGCCCAAAATGGCAGATGCAAATATTCCGAGGGACAGATAGCGTTCTCCCCAAAGAAATGCCACGGTGACATAAAAGAAGAAAACGGGCAGCGAGGTGCCGCTTGCAAGACCGTCAACACCGTCCGTGATATTAACGGCATTTACCGTACCGACGATTATAAACGCCGCAAGGATGAAGTATAGTGCATCGGGAATGTGAACCTCAACATTCCAGAACGGAATGTAAAGATGCGTGGACAGGTAGCCCAGCTTGCGCATTAGAAGCACGAATACCAGTGCCGCAACAAGCTGAAGCAGGAATTTTGCCTTTGCACTCAAGCCGAGATTCTGCTTTTTACGGAGCTTTTCCCAATCGTCGAGAAAGCCTATCGCGCCGAAAACGAGTGCGAACAGCAGTATGAAAATGTGTGCGTAGTCGCCGTTTTTCATTGAGCTGAAGCCGACGGTAAGGCAAACTACAACGGCTGCGAATATGAAAATAAATCCGCCCATCGTCGGAGTTCCCGTCTTTGACATATGCCACGAGGGGCCTATCTCCTTTATCTCCTGTCCGGCTTTCATCTTTCTGAGCCAAGGAAGGTAGTATTTGCCGACTATAAGTGCAACTATAAATGCGAGCGCAAACGCAAGCATCAGCTTTAATGTCATCTGTTTTTCCTCTTCTCTATATGTTCTGCAACGATCTCTCTCTCGTCCATATGGTGCTTCTCGTGGCCGACGACCTGATAATCCTCATGGCCTTTGCCGGCAAGCAATATTACATCATCAGGCATATGGTTGTCAATCGCCCATTTTATCGCCTCTACCCGGTCACATATAACTTTATACCGATTTTTCTTGACTTTTATGCCCGATACTATCTCGTTAATTATTTCCTGCGGGTCCTCGGTTCGTGGGTTATCACTCGTGACGATGACAAAATCGGCATTGTCCGCGGCAATTGCACCCATGATGGGACGCTTTGTTCTGTCACGGTCACCACCGCAGCCAAAGAGTACCACAAGTCTGCCCCTTTCACTGCTGCGAAGTGCCTTTAGGGCGTTTTCAAGCGCGTCAGGGGTATGGGCGTAGTCAATAAGTATCGTATAGTCGCCGTCTGTGGGAACTACCTCCATCCTGCCCTTCACTCCCCTTGCGCTTGCAATTGCATCGGCACATTCTGATAAGCTTACCCCGAGGGCAATGCCGATCGATATGACGCCCAGCGCGTTATAAACTGAGAATTTTCCGGGAATGGCGAGCTTGATATGGGCAAGCTCATTTTCGGTCACGGCGCAGAACTTAACACCCGACGCCGACAGACGAATATCCTTTGCGACAAGCGATGCGGCATTATTTTCTGCCGAATAAGTAAACAGCTTGCAGCTTGCGTTTTCGCACATCACACCATGCCACTCGTCATCGGCATTTATACAGCCGACCTTGCACATCCCGAAAAGCTTCGCCTTTGCCTTGGCGTATTCCTCCATAGTATGGTGGAAATCAAGGTGATCCTGTGTGAGATTTGTAAATGCACCGACGGCAAACTCTATGCCTGCGACTCTGTTAAGCACAAGTGAATGCGAGGACACTTCCATAACGACATGAGTGCAACCGGAATCCGCCATCTCGCGGAAAAGCTGCTGAAGCTCGTAGCTTTCGGGTGTGGTTCTCTCGGTGTGGATAAACTCATCGCCTATCATGTTGCCGTTTGTGCCGACAAGCCCGACCTTCGCGTCAAGCTTAGCCTCAAGAAGATGCTTAAGCAGATAGGTCGTTGTGGTCTTGCCGTTCGTTCCGGTAATGCCGATAACCGTCATATCCGAGGCAGGATTGCCGAAATAGTTGCGGCTTGCAATTGCGAGAGCATAGCGGCAGTTTTCGACCATGACATAGGGAATGTCAAGCTGCGGCTTTCTCTCACAGAACACCACCGCAGCACCCTTTTCCGCTGCAGAGGGTATATAATTATGCCCGTCGGACTCAAAGCCGACTATTGCAACGAATGCGTCACCGGACTTGGTTTTGCGCGAATCGTAGCTTATGCCGCTTATCTCGGCATCCATAGACGCCGTCATTTCAATAATATCAATGTCCTTTAATAAATCCTTCAGCTTCATACTATATCCTCTGTATCAGTATCTTCCGAGTATCGAGTCATCGCTCGAAACAAATGTTACTTCCACTATCGTTCCGTGTTTGACGGTCGCTCCGCTTTTTACGCTCTGCGACAATATGCGCTGCTTGTCGGGGCTGTATATCGCCGAACTCGTTTTTATAAACAGGCCGTAGCTCCC
Source organism: Oscillospiraceae bacterium (assembly GCA_016292445.1). GTDB lineage: Bacteria > Bacillota > Clostridia > Oscillospirales > Oscillospiraceae > F23-B02. The sequence goes on from JAEDIN010000010.1 coordinate 30,633, forward strand.
GAGAGTCTCTTTAGCCTCGTCATAGCTCATATTTGTAAGATCAGGCATGGTTTCCGTCTCCGCCGAGGGCTTGGCGTCGGCATATATTATCACCGTGCTGCCATCGGCAACAACGGAGTTTGCCGCCGGAAGCTGGGTGCTAACGCTGCTGCCGCTGCCTATCTTTCTGATACCGAACCCTGCATCCTCAAGCGTCTTTTCCGCCTCGTTTACGCCCATTCCGCTAACATCGGGTACGGCTTTATCTATCTTCTTTAGCTCATCCGAGCTGTACTGCGGTTCAATTCCCATATAAGGCAGGATATCCGCAAACATTTTGCCGACGGTGGGTGCTGCCATCTGACCGCCACTTATGTAAATGCCGGATTCGTTGCTCGGAGAATCGAGCATTACAAGGACGGCTATCTGAGGGTCGTCTGCCGGAGCAAAGCCGATAAACGAAACTATGTAATCCTTTTTGCCGGTCTGAGCCTCAAGGCTGACTTTCTCCGAGGTACCCGTTTTGCCGCCGATCCTGTAGCCGGGTACAGCGGCATTTCTGCCCGTTCCCTCTTTATTGTCGCCGACGACCTGCTCGAGTATGCTACATACGGTCTTGCTCGTTTCCTCGCTGATGACCCGTCTTACGATTGTGGGCTTTCGATTATACACCGCATTTCCGTCTTCGTCCAGTAAACTTTCTACGACATAGGGCTGCATCAGATTGCCGCCGTTGACGCAGGCACTGACCGCGGTTATGAGCTGTAACGGGGTAATAGTGAAGGTCTGACCGAAGGATGCCGCCGCGAGCTGGGATTTGTTCTTTTCGCTGCAAAAAACATCCTTGCTCCACCATATGCTGCCGCTTTCGCCGCCGAGGTCTATGCCGGTTTTTGCGGTTAGCTGCTCGGAGCTGTCGTTGGATATATTCAAAAAACCGAATGCGTCACAGTATTTATAAAAAGTCTCAGCGCCGACGCGCATTCCTATGTTGACAAATGCGACATTGCACGAATGCTGCACCGCCTGGGTAAGCGTCTGTCCGCCGTGGCCTGTGGTTTTCCAGCACTTTACCGGTGCCGTTCTTCCCGGAACACGGACGCTACCGCCGCAGCCGAAAGTGTCGTCAAGGCTCACTGTCCCCTCCTCGAGTGCCATGGACAGCGTGATTATCTTAAAGGTCGAACCCGGCTCGTAGGTATCGGAAAGAGTCTTGTTGCGCCACTGAAGTCGCT
>JAEDIN010000001.1 GCA_016292445.1 Oscillospiraceae bacterium
TGACATTTAAGGTTGACCCTGACCATGAATACGGAATTATTATTGAACAAGACCCGAAAGAGGGTGAAAGCAGATCACTTAAAAACAAGGAAGACAGAGTGGAGATTGAACTTACAATTTCCTCAGGAAATGTCATTCCCGACGAGATAAACGGCGAGAAGATTGTACCGGATATCGTAAACAAGGAGCTTGCAGAAGCGATACAAAGCCTTAAAAAAGCCGGATTAAACTATGAAGTGAACGAAGCACCGTCACAGAGCATCACGAAGGGTTATGTTATTTACTCAAATCCTGCAGCAGGTGAATATGCCAAAGCAGGCTCTATTGTGAAGATAACGGTCAGTACCGGCCCGGAGGATGAGCTGACGACCGTACCCAAACTCGTCGGCCTTACAAAAGCGTCCGCTGTAGAAAAGATAGAAAGCAGCAAGCTGAGCGTCGGCACAATCGAGTCCGTTGATAGTGAATATGAGGCAGGAACTGTTATATGGCAAAGCCTCGATGCAGGTAAGAGCGTCACTGCTCATACGAAGATTAGTCTCCAAATATCCTCCGGCAAGACCGGCGGTGAGGCATGATGTATGGAAGGAACTATTGTTAAAGCATTAAGCGGCTTTTATTATGTCAGCTGCAACGAACAGGTTTACGAATGTAAGGCGAGAGGGAAGTTCAGACTTGACGGCACATCGCCTTTGGTCGGTGACAGAGTCAGCTTTGCTGTAGATGGTAACGAAAAGGGATATATTGAGAAGGTTTTTGACAGAAAAAACAGCTTTATCAGACCTGCCGTTGCAAATATTGATTCCTTGGTCTTTGTTGCCGCAAATACTAACCCGATTACAGACCCGTTTCTGATAGACAGAGTGTCCGTTATCGCCGAAGAAGCGGCGTGTGAGCTTGTTGTATGCATCAATAAGATAGACATTGACCCTGCAGATGAGCTTTATGATATCTACACCCGCTCGGGCTTCAAAACGCTGCGTACAAGTGCGCAGACAGGCGAGGGTATTTCGCAGCTCAAAGCTGAGCTGAGCGGAAAAATCTGCGCATTCACGGGCAACTCCGGCGTTGGTAAGTCGAGTATTCTCAACTCTATTGTCCCTTCATTTAATATTGAGGTTGCCGCGGTCAGCGCAAAGCTCGGCAGAGGTAAGCACACAACCCGTCATGTCGAGCTGTATGACATTGGCAACGGTACATTCATCGCCGACACTCCGGGTTTTGCATCGTTTGAAATCGAGATGATGCAGACTATTGAGAAGCAGGAGCTTCAGCACGACTTTCGGGAGTTCAAGAAATACATTGGCGAATGTAGATTTAATGACTGTGCCCACTTGAAGGAACCGGGCTGCGCAATAACAGAAGCTCTGCAAAGAGGTGATATCATGCTTAGCAGATATCAGTCGTACAAACGCTTGTATGAGCTTAGTGCACAGAATAACTTCTGGGAAACAAAATAAATAAATAATTTAACCGCCTACTGCATAGTGTATATTAACGCTGTGCAGGGAGGCGGTTTTTTGCATAAAGGTAGACACTCGATTTTTGCAATGATTGCAATATTGCTTGGAATAGTGATAATACTTTCCCTTGTATTGCCGTCTCAGTTTTGGTGGTTTGTCCTTGCTGCCTGTTTGATAGCATTCGGAGTATGGCTAAACAGATGTAAATAAGCAAGGTATATCTTGTTTTAAGACCACATAAGATGTACAAATCATAAAAAAGGGAGAAGCGTATGGATATTTCACTTCAACGAAGGTTTTTTAGCAGTTTTAAAACCATAGGCAGTGCAAAAAAAGTGTGCGATATCAACTCAGATGTCGTTGTACCTGATACAAAAGAGGACATCCTTAGAGTCGTGCTGACAAACGCCGAATATATGATCCGTTCAAAGGATGTTGAATCAGGCAGAGTATTGGTGCGCGGTGAACTAAAGGTTAGTATACTGTATGTTCCGGAATCCGGAGAGGGACTGTGTACGCTTACTACTGATATTCCGTTTGAGTGTGAGTTTGGAGTTGAATCTGCAGACAGTGGGTGCACTGCCATTGCAGAGATGAATTTAATATCAGTTGATACGAGGATATTAAATCCGCGGAAAGTAATGATAAATGCACAGGTTTGTGTGAGCCAGAAATGCTATTGCAATTCGGATTTTACTTGGTATACCGACCCCTTGGATAGCATAAAAAATGCGTTCTTTAAGAAAAACGACACTGATATCAGGTTTGTAAATCTTGTAACTGAAAAAACAATTTCCATAGAAGATGAGATCCCCGTGCGGGACCTCGACGGAGAAGTTCAACTGATTTCGACACCTGTCTCATTTTTTACCGATTCAGCTGATGCAGTCGGTTCCAAGTTTATAGTAAAGGGTCATGCAGAAATCACGGCAAACTACCTCGCTGACGGAAAATTTGAAAACTGCGGCACAACAATAAGCTTTTCGCAAATATTCGAGCTCCCTGAGCGCGATATCCTGCCGGATTATGAAGCGTTCATCCTTCCTACCGGCGACTTTTTTGAATTATCCGACGGAAAGCTTTCTTTCGAAATCCATGCCGTAATTCAGATAGTATGTACAGAAACGAAAAAAATTGAATATATAGAGGATGGATATGTTTGCGGGGCTGTATCACTTCTTGGTAAAGAAGAAAAAGATGTGTGCGTTTCCGAAAGGATAATGCACCTGTCTGAAACGGTTCAGCTAAGCCGTTCTGCTGAATATGGCATAGAAAAAATTCTCTTTCTATCAGGCGTGACAGGAATGCCAAAAGTATCCGGCGAAGAAATTAGTGTTCCGATAGCGGTTGAAATAGTTTACACCTCGACTGATGATCAGATACGCTCGTTTAAAGTCTACGGGAGTGCAAAGATAAGCGCAGAAATCGCTGAAAACGAAACGATAGAAGGGACTTACGCAAGTATTACCTCACTTAAACCAAGTGTAAGCGGTATGGATGTTACTGTTGATGCTTCAATAAATATAGAAGCTCATTTGCAGGTGCGCAGTAAGGTTCAGTTTGTATGCTCAGCCGAATACAATGAGCTTGACGACCGAAAAGCAACGCCGTCAATTTATATGTGCCGGTCTGAAGCAAGTGATCTTTGGAGCATAGCAAAGAAATACAGTTCAAATGTGGATATGATAAAGAAAATAAATGAAATTGACCATACCACGGATACAAGCAACAGACTGCTTGTTATACCGAGAATTAAATAAAAAAAGCTCCGCAATACTTATGTTGCGGAGCTTTAAACTCATTTATTTACCAGGTAACGCTGCCGGTGCTGTCCAAAGGAGCAATGCTAATGAAGGTCTTGCCGATGCCAAGGGCGAGGGGAGTGCCGTCGGTGAGAGTATAGTGGAAGTTATCATCACGATTTGCGCGCTCCCATTTGATCTCAACATACTTGCCGCCGTTGCAGAAGTAACCCGTGCCGGAGCCAACAAGATTCATCTCACGATGACCCTTATTATCAACAACTCTGTTGCCGACATTGAGAATAATGACATTTGCAAAGTCAATGTGTTTATCATTGCCGTCGGTGTACTCTTTACCGCTTATAAACGCATTATAGCAATTTCTGTCTGCTACATATTTCATTGTAGTGGCGGTGCTGCTGAGGTACTTAATGGTGAATTCTTTGGATTCTTTATCACACTGACTTGCCGCGTCGCGACTGAAGACAAGACCGTAATTAGTGTCGAATCCGGCGGGATGCTCGGTGCTGAATTTGCTTTGGGCGTATTCTGCTATCTTAGCACCCTTTGCATACAGAGTGTGTTCGTAGCTTACTACGCCGACCCTGTCCTTGTCGCGAACCCATGCGCTTCCGCCTTCACCAAAAGTAGCATCGATATCACTAATGCCATACTGCTTGATGTCAGCTCTTGCCTGGTCACTGTGTCCGCAATGAACATAGATTGCGTCATATGCCTGTGCAAGGCTTACATAGTAAGGGCGGGCACTTCGAATATATCCGACATCGGTTTCGCTTATATCGGTAAACACAGCCATCATACGGGTTATATCACCTTCAACAAGAGCCTCGTATACGATGCTTGCGTTGGAAAGGCCCTTGCAGGGACGAGCGTTGGGGTGGTTGTTTATCATTACACAGTAAGGACGAACAGAGCTCTTGTCTGTCGCAACTGTTTCACCGGTAAGAGGGTTGATAGGGCCGGTGACGACCTCGTTTACATCGAGCCCATCAGCGTTCATATCAGGGGCCTGACCATTGGATTCTTCTTTATTACAGCCAACAAGGAGGCAGCAAATGCAGCAAACTGCAAGAAGAAGTGAGAGTAATCGTTTCAAATCGAAACACCTCGCAATCTGTAGAATTTTGCTTTATAATAATACTACGATATAGATTAGTTGTCAAATCTTCAAATGTGTGTTACTATTGCATCGGAGATGATAAAAATGAGTATTGCATCAGAAACAAAAAACGCGATCGACGAGCTTGTTGAGAAAGCAAATCTGAAAAAAGGCGACCTTGTTGCCGTAGGATGCTCGTCCAGCGAGATACTTGGCGAACACATAGGTAAAGGATCTTCACCCGAAACAGGTATCGAAGTCGCGAAAACCATTCTGTCCGTTTTGAATGAAAGAGGGATTTTCCTTGCCGCGCAGTGCTGCGAGCATTTGAACCGTGCACTTGTTATAGAAAGAGAAGCTGCGGAAAAATATATGCTCGATGAGGTTTGCGTTCGTCCTATGCCAAAGGCCGGCGGATCTTTTGCAACTGCTGTTTATGATAATATGAAAGACCCCGTTGTTGTTGAGCATGTCAAGGCAAAGGCCGGACTTGATATCGGCTGCACTCTCATAGGAATGCACCTTAAAGATGTAGCTGTTCCCATCAGACTTTCTGTTAAAAACATAGGCAGTGCAAGTGTAAATGCCGCATATACAAGACCTAAGCTAATTGGCGGCGTAAGAGCCCATTATCCTGAATAAGTATTAAAAAAGGACACAATGTGTCCTTTTTTTATTGCTTAATTTTTATTCCGCATTCTGTCATTGTGTTTATCAGATGCTCCTCGTTGGGCTGATACATAGTTGTAAGCGGCAAGCGAAGCCTCCCATTGTCCATACCCATAAGCTTCATTGCCGTCTTTACCGGTATGGGATTTGTTTCTATAAACAGATCAGCGAACAAACTTGCATACTTGAAATAAAGCTTCTGTGCCTCCTCAAATCGGGCATCCAGGCAGAGAGCACACAGCTTGGCGACAACGCCCGGAACTATATTTGATGCAACTGATATGACGCCGAGTGCGCCCATTGCCATCATCGGCACAGTATTATCATCGTTGCCGCTCCAAATATACAGATCATCTCCGCATAACGCCCTTGTCATTGCAAAAAGGCTGAAATCTCCGGAGGCCTCTTTAACCCCATTTATGTTGGGATGCTCCGAGAGCTTCTTATATGTATCGGCTTTGATACCGATGCTCGTTCTGCTGGGTACATTATATACAATCATAGGTATGTCTACCCGATCTGCGACATATGTAAAATGTTCAGCAAGGCCCTTTTGCGTTGTTTTATTGTAGTATGGCGTTACCATAAGAATACCGTCGGCATCGCACCGCATTGCACACTGAGCAAATCTCAGCGCTTTCTTTGTGTCATTACTGCCTACGCCGGCAATTATCTTCATTCTGCTGTCGTTGTAGCGGCAGACAAATTCAATCAATGCTTCGTGTTCGTATTGAGTCATCGTAGCATTTTCACCGGTAGTACCACAGACAACAATCGCCGATGTACCGTTATCGTATTGGAAATCAATAAGCTCCTTCATCTTATCAAAATTAATGCCATGCTCATCAAAGGGTGTGACTATTGCAGTACAAGAGCCTTTAAATATTGGTGTTTTGACCATAAGCTGCCTCCTATCATTAACTGCTGACAATAATATATTCGTTTTAAGGCTGCTGTATGTTATATAATCGTTGAAATTGCTGCGTTTCCGTATTATAATAATAGTCCGCAAAATATAGACAAGGAACAAGCAATATGTCAAACGGAGTCCAAAAAATAATAGTGTTTGCATTAGCTGTTTGCATTGCTTTGACGGCAATGCCGACTGCGTCTGCGGAAAAGGCCGAAGCACCTGTGCCCGCTTACTTTGATTTGCCTGTAACTGTTGACACAATCAAGGTTGGTCTGCGTTCCGGTGGTACGGCTGTATATGAAGCCAGACTTTTGAATAAGAGCGGAAGCGGATATCTGTTTGGCTATTTCGATTATTCAAGACAATTCCACAAGCTTGGCAAAACCGAAGTCTCGGCTTTATCAATGCGTGGGGACAGCGGATTTACGCTATCCGACGGCATGGTGGTCGGCCCATGGCACATGGTGTTGAATAAAAAGTTTTCGGATTTTGAATCGGTAAAGAAGTATGCTAAAACGCTTTGGGGCGGCTTCCCGGGCTATATCAACGGCGAATATAAAGTACTCGTCGGTGCTTATGCCGATGAATCAAAAACATGGGAAGCTATAAAAAAGCGCAGCTTGGATGCAAAGCCCTTTACCGGCAGCAAGTATTCGATTTTAGCCGCCCAAACCGATACCTCGGAGCTGCAATTTCTTTTGGATGTAGGTGAAAAAACAAATTTGGCTGTCAGACCGATTTCGAACTCACAAAGGGCTGAAACATGGTTTGCCGGAAACGCATATAACGGCGATTTTCAGTATCTGCGTAATGGAGGCGGCCTCACGGTCATAAATCTTGTCGCGCTTGAGGACTATGTTATGGGTGTCCTGCCTTATGAAATGCACGGCGATTGGCCTCAGGAAGCATTGAAGGCGCAGGGGGCGTGCGCAAGAACATACGCCATCAACAACATTAATTCATATATAGAGCATGGCTTTGATGTCCGAAACGATACATACAGTCAGGTTTATCGCGGTGTGACCGGAACAACGGAGAGCACAAATAAAGCCGCATCCGCAACCTCCGGAGAATATGTGCGGTACAGAGGCTCGGTCTGCAAGGTTTATTATATGTCGTCTGACGGCGGCGCGACTGACAGCGGTGCAAATGTTTTCTCACAAAAACGCGCATATCTCGAAGGCGTTAAGGACGATAATGAGGAAAGCATCGAGTATTACAACAAATCGTGGAAATGTGAGTTGAGGGATGCAAATGTCCTTTACAGACTGTCAATGAGTGATTACAAACTGTCCGACATTGCTGATATAAAAGCAGTCAAATCCAATATGGGCAATGTCATAAAGCTCATTATCAGTGACTCCGAGAGTAAAAAGGTCACTCTTTTGGGTGAGGATTGCTTTAGGGTTACGGGCTTCAACAGCCTGCGGTATGATGTAAGCAGCTATGAAAATGCCCAAAAGGAAAGAATCTGGGTATTCAAAGGAGGCGGCTGGGGTCATAATTGCGGTATGAGCCAGTGGGGCGCGTACTCTATGGCACTAAACAAGAGCGCAAGCTGCGAGCAAATTATTGATTTTTATTTTAGCGGAGCATATTTGGGATGAATAAATCTGATTTTGACTTTTATTTGCCTGATGAGCTTATTGCTCAAACTCCTCTTGAAAAGAGGGACAACTCGAGACTTTTGCACCTTGACAAGCATACAGGTGAGATAGAGCATAAGCATTTTTACGACATCAAGCAATATCTTCGCCCCGGCGACTGCCTTATCCTCAACGATTCAAGGGTTTTGCCGGCAAGACTCATCGGCACAAGACCGACGGGTGGAGCGGTTGAACTTGTGCTGCTCAAGGATCTCGGTGATAATTGCTGGGAATGCCTTAGCAGACCGGGCAGAAAAACGAAGCCGGGACAAGAACTGATTTTCGGTAACGGTGAGCTGACCGCAGTCGTGCAGGATCTGACGCAAGGCGGAAACAGAATAGTCAAATTCGGCTATAACGGAATTTTTCTCGAGATATTAGAGCGACTGGGCAAAATGCCTTTGCCTCCTTATATAAAGGAAGAATTGCAGGATTCCGAGCGTTATCAGACCGTTTATTCTAAAGAGCTCGGAAGTGCAGCTGCTCCGACAGCGGGTCTTCACTTTACAAAAGAGCTTTTGTCCGAGATAGAGGATATGGGTGTCAGGATATGCTGCGTCACACTCCATGTCGGACTTGGTACATTCAGACCCGTTAAAGCCGAGAATATCGAGGACCACGATATGCACTCCGAGTTTTGCATCATTCCCGAAGAAACGGCGAAAACAGTTAACGACACTAAAAAGGCAGGGGGCAGAGTGATAGCCGTCGGTACAACTTCTTGCCGTACGCTTGAGAGCTTTACAACAGATGACGGTGTGCTTCAGGCAACATCCGGTTGGACAAACATATTCATCTACCCGGGCTACACATTCAAGTGCATTGACGCGCTTATAACGAATTTCCATTTACCCGAGAGCACCTTAATAATGCTCGTTTCTGCCTTGGCGGGCAGGGAGCATATTCTTAATGCCTATAAAACGGCAGTCAACGAAAAGTATCGCTTCTTTTCCTTCGGTGATGCCATGTTTATCGAATAAATTGTAAGGTAGGAAACAAATGTACACTTTAAAAAAACAGGAGGGCCATGCCAGACGGGGAGAGTTTGAAACGCCTCACGGAACGGTACAGACCCCGGTGTTTATGAATGTTGGAACGGCGGCGGCAATTAAAGGCGCACTTTCTGCGGCGGATCTGAAAACAATCGGCTGTCAGGTGGAGCTGTCAAACACTTATCATTTGCATTTAAGACCCGGAGATGAGCTCGTAAAAAAAATGGGCGGACTCCATAAATTCATGACATGGGATGGGCCTATACTCACTGACAGCGGCGGATTTCAGATTTTCTCACTTGCCAGCCTTCGCAAAATAAGCGAGGAGGGTGTGAAGTTCAATTCCCACATTGACGGCAGACACATATTTATGGGACCTGAGGAGAGTATGCGCATACAAGCAAACCTCGGTTCGGATATCGCGATGGCCTTTGATGAGTGCGTCAAGATACCTTCACCGCGTGACTATGTGGAGAAATCATGTGATCGAACATACAGATGGCTTGCAAGGTGCAAAACCGCTCTTGCTGAGTACAACAACATGGATGATGCCGTAAATCCGGGGCAAATGCTTTTCGGCATAAATCAGGGTGCAACCTTCGCGGATATTCGAATAGAGCACATGAAAAAGATAGCCGAGCTTGATTTGCCGGGATATGCGATTGGCGGACTTGCTGTAGGGGAGAGCCATCAGGAGATGTATGACACTATTGAGGCTGTCGAGGAATATATGCCAAAGTATAAGCCTCGTTATCTGATGGGAGTGGGTACTCCGGGAAATATTATCGAGGGTGTATACCGCGGCGTGGACTTTTTTGATTGCGTTATGCCCGCCAGAAACGGCAGACACGGCCATTTGTTTACATGGAATGGAATTATCAACATCAAAAACGAAAAATACCAAACGGACGAACTGCCGATTGACCCTGAATGCGATTGCCCGGTATGCAAGAGATACAACAGAGCATATGTCAGACACCTATTCAAGGCAAACGAAATGCTCGCCATGCGCTTTGCGGTAACGCATAACCTTTATTTCTACAATAAGCTAACTGAAAAAATCAGAAACTCGCTTGACGAAGGCTGTTTTGGTGAATTCAGAGGGAAGTATTCAAAATTATTGGATACAAGGATATAAAATACTTGAAAAAAACATAATGGATATGTATAATATTTTTGTAATATAATAAACATATTAATTTAAGGAGTATTATAATGTTAACATCTACAGCAGGCGGCGGAAACGCTTCCATGATTCTTTTGCTTCTTGCGTTCTTCGTTCTTATGTATTTCTTGATGATCAGACCCGAAAAGAAAAAGCAGAAGAAAGTCGAAGCTATGCGCAACGCACTCACCGTCGGTGACGAAATCGTTACAATAGGCGGTATTATGGGTGTCGTTGTTAATGTAACAGAGGACAACATCACCATAGAGACCGGTGAAGACAAGGTCCGCATCCAATTTAAGAAGTGGGCAGTAAGCAGCAATGTCAGAGCTGAAGCAGCTGAAGCAAAAGCCAAGGCAAAGAAATAATCTTTAGCATTAAAATCCCCCTGAACTAATAAGATGTACAAACGTCTTATGTTCGGGGGGATTTTTTTGCAATCATCAAAGGGAATTAAATTAAATTGCAGCACAATATTTGTTTCCGCGATAATCGGAATTGCAGCAACAATCATTTTATTACTGGCAGCATCAGCATTAATGCAAAGCGAAAAGCTCGATGAAAGCAGCATAAGCCTAACGCTTATACTAATTAACATAATTTCAGGCTTAGTATGTGGGGCAGTTTCACGCTTAAGCGGCAGGGAAGGGGGGAGTATAAACGGGCTCTTAGCCGGAGCAGTATATGCAGGTGTTATCGTTTTAACTTCGTTTTTGCTTGATATACAAGCACCAAAGGGCGAGGTTATAATAAAAATAATTGGCATATCCCTTGTATGCAGCTTTATAGGCAGCAAGCTCAATTTAGCTAAAAGTAACAAAAAATTACGCAAAAAGCGCAAATCATGAATTTCCAATAACTATTCGTTATCACAATTATAAGTTTACATAATTTTCAGTGATTACCTATATATTGTGCCGAATGATGCAATCGCTTACGAAATCTTGTAATTATTCGCTTGTATATCAAGGGTAATCTGGCACATTGTATTGAAGTTTACATAACGCAGTTAACATAATATACGGTCATAATTAACAAAAATCATCATTTTTTTCAAAAGCCCTTGATTACACCGAAAATTTGTATTATATTTAGTTTACTTAAGTTATTATGTAAATTAATCCGTTATTCCGGCTGTCGACAAGGGCATACTGAGGTAACGGCATGAAATCTGATTTATTAGGCAAGCAGACCCGACACTTTCGTTTTAACAATTTAGAATTATTATTGACATGCCTTGCTTTTTTGCTTGGTGTTGTCTCATATATCATTATCAAGCCTTCGTTTCCGATCACCGGGAACGGGGCCTATTCCATCGCCAATCTTGACTACCGATTGTTTGGTTGCATTATTCTTTTGTTCATGCTCCAGCTTAGTGCATTTTCGGCTGTCGGAACAATTATTCTTCCGGTCTTGAATTTTGCTTTCGGGCTTTTTTTATCGATGACCCTGGCTTCCATAATGCCTGCCGATAAACTTAGTTTCTATTTTATTATCAAGGTTTTTTCTGTTGTTTTGCTGTTTGTTTTTTCTGGCGTGGCTCTGTCTTGCAGCGCAGGTGCTTCGTCAAAGAGATTTTACGGAAGAGTTCGTAGTGACAAACGGTTTCGTATGGAACTTATAAAAACGCTCGTACTTAGCATCTTGTTTGTTATCTTGTCAGTGCTCGGATTATCCGACATTAATATGATTTTTTAGAAAGGGGGTCGGCTGAATGCTTAATTCAGAATGCCTTGAAGTTTTCAACAAGTATCTTACTGAAGTAAAAAAGTGTTCACAGAATACCCTCAGTTCATATCTACGGGATATCAGACAGTTGAGTGAGTATATCGAGTCCCATGTTGACGATACGCTTGACAAGGTCACCGAGGAGGAACTGTCCGATTACATTAACTGGCTCAAAGGAAATGGTAAATCTGTTGCCACAGTCAGCAGGGCGATAGCATCAGTTAAATGCTTTTACGGTGTTTTGGTCACCGAAGGCTATATTAATGAAAGTCCTGCTACAAAGCTTGTTCCCGATAAGGCGACTCAGAAACTTCCTCAAATCCTTACCAGTAAAGAGGTTGAGCTCCTGCTTGAGCAGCCCTCTTGTACCGATGCAAAAGGGTATAGAGACAGAGCGATGCTGGAGCTGCTGTATGCGACAGGTATAAGAGTCAGCGAGCTTATTGCTTTGAACATTAATGATGTCAATACATCTGCCGGTGTAATCAGATGCATAAGCAAGGATAAGGAACGCTTCATCCCTCTTTATTCAACTGCGATTAAGGCTCTTTCCGAGTACATAGAGTTTATCCGACCGCAAATGATAGCTTTGCCCGGCGAACAGGCGTTGTTTGTTAATGTAAGTGGGGAAAGGATGTCGCGTCAAGGCTTCTGGAAAATTATAAAGTCCTATCAGCAAAAGGCTCACATTGAAAAAACAATCACTCCGCACACACTTCGCCACTCCTTTGCTGCACACTTGCTCGAGAACGGTGCAGATTTGCATTCTATACAGGAAATGCTCGGTCATGCCGATATTTCCTCGACGCAGATATATTCGCAGCTTGTAAAAAAACAGCTGAAAGATGTTTACAACAAAGCTCATCCGAGAGCAAAATAAACTCAAAGCTCCTTACAACGGTAAGGAGCTTTTTTATGTTGCGATTAGTTTGTATATGTGTTAGAATTTACTGATAGGAAGTGATGTTTTTGCGGATATTAGGCATAGATCCCGGGCTTGCAACCGTCGGATTCAGTATAGTTGACTGTGAAAATAATAAAATGAAGCTGGTTACCTGTGGAGTTATCAGCACGCCGGCGCATACTTCTTTATCCAGCAGGCTGGACAGAATATATGAGGATATGAACGAACTTATTTCTTCGTTTGGTCCGGATGTTATGTCTGTTGAGGAACTTTTTTTTAACACAAATATTACTACCGGCATCTCGGTTGCCCATGCAAGAGGTGTTATACTTCTGTCTGCTTACAGGGCTGGTGTGCAGGTGTTTGAATATACACCGCTTCAAGTAAAGCAGGCTGTTGTTGGCTATGGACGAGCTGAAAAGAACCAGGTTATAGATATGGTACGCAGAATACTTGCTCTTCCGGCGGTACCTAAACCGGATGATGCAGCCGATGCTGTTGCACTTGCGATTTGTCACGCAAGAAGCTCTACATCACTTTTAAGCAATAAAGGAGCAAATGATATATGTTCTACCATTTAGAAGGAATTGTGTCCGACATAGATATAAACCTTGCCGTTATTGACTGCGGCGGCGTGGGTTATGCAGTTAGCACGACCGCAAACACCCTTTCCAAGCTTAAAGTGAAGGATAGGGCGAAGCTCTACATATCAGAGTACATTAAAGAGGACTGCTTTGATTTATACGGTTTTGCAAGTTTAAGCGAAAAACGCTGCTTTGAGATGCTACTGACCGTATCCGGAATCGGTCCGAAGGCGGCGCAGGCTATACTATCGACGAGCACGCCGGAATCTCTTGCAATTGCAATAATGAACGGCGATGAAAAGGCAATAACCGTTGCGCAGGGTGTGGGCAAAAAGATTGCGCAAAGGGTCATTCTTGAGCTTAAGGACAAGGTCAGCAAGGAGGCAAACACCGTTACGGCTGAGATGCCTGCGGCGATGAATGCTGCCGACGGTGATTCGAGAAACGATGCCATTGCAGCACTAATGGTGCTCGGATATTCGGCTTCTGAGATAAACGGAGTGCTCAGACGCATGGATGTAAGCGGATTGTCAACCGAGCAGATAGTTAAGATAGCACTTAAAAATCTTATATAAGGAGGCTGCATATGAGCATCAACTTCTCAGACGGTCTTGAAGATCAGGCCATTGTCACAAGCTCTTCGGTTTTACCCGAGGATGCAGGCGAGGGCAGCCTTCGCCCCAAAACCATAATCGAATATATAGGCCAGGAAAAAGCAAAGGACAATCTGAGCGTGTTCATAGACGCTGCCAGAATGCGCAACGAGCCGCTAGACCATGTTTTGCTGCACGGTCCTCCGGGGCTTGGCAAAACAACTCTTGCTGCTGTTATCGCTAACGAGATGGGTGTTAATATGCGCATCACATCCGGCCCCGCTATTGAAAAGCCGGGTGATCTTGTTGCTTTACTAACAAATCTCAATCAGGGTGACATTTTGTTTGTTGATGAAATACACAGGCTTAACCGGGCATATGAGGAGATCCTTTATCCTGCAATGGAGGATTATGCCATTGACATCATACTCGGCAAAGGCCCTTCGGCAAATTCTTTGCACCTTGAGCTGCCGAAATTTACACTAATCGGAGCCACGACCCGCTCCGGTCAGCTCACCGCGCCCTTGAGGGACAGATTTGGTGTTACCCTGAGACTCGAGCTTTACACAGCCGATGAGCTGCGTAGAATTGTTGAGCGCTCATCAGATATCCTTGGAATAGAGATTGACCGGGGTGGCGCATATGAGATTGCTTCGCGTTCACGCGGTACGCCGAGAATTGCAAACAGAATGCTCAGAAGGGTTCGCGACTTTGCTCAGGTAAGGGCAGATGGTGTTATTACCAAAGAGGTTGCCGATATGGCCTTGTCACGACTTGAGGTTGATAAGCATGGGCTGGATTCTCTTGACCGCAAGATGCTTAGAAGTATAATCGAATTCTACGGCGGCGGTCCTGTCGGTTTGGAGACATTGGCTGCGACCATAAATGAGGAAGCTGTCACTCTTGAGGATGTCTATGAACCGTACCTCTTACAGCAGGGCTTTCTCACAAGAACTCCCCGTGGCCGCTGCGTAACAAAAAAGGCATATGAACATCTTGGCATTAAGTATTTGGGCCAGCAGGAGCTTGGACTGTAAAGTTGTTGAAAACACTGAATTTTTTAAGTCTTAACTGCTATTTTTCTATTGACATTTAATAACTTTGTAATATAATATAATAGATAATTTTGAAATAATACTGTTTTTTATGTTTAATTACTCTACAATTGATGATAATGACTTACAGAGGCTTGCTGCCAATGGGGATAGTTTTGCCGAGGAAGCTCTTGTCGAGAGATACATGAGGCTGGTTCGCATTTGCGCCAGACCCTTGTTCTTAGCCGGAGGGGATAGCGAGGATCTTATCCAGGAAGGTATGTTCGGATTATTATCAGCAGTAAGGCAGTATGATCCCGATCAGAAGGCAAGTTTCAAGACCTTTGCCGAGCATTGCATAAAAAACAGACTGCTAACAGCGGTTAAATCGGCGTCTAGCACTAAGCACATTCCTCTTAATGCCCGCGTTTCGCTTGACGCATTACTCTCGGATGAATCCCAGACCACGTCATTGGCTTATGCCGTATCGTTTCAGAAATCACCTGAAGAGCAGGTTCTGGCCAGAGAGAACAAAAGAAATAAAGAAGAGTTTTTCTTATCCTTTTTGGAGAAGCTATCAAAATTTGAAAAATGTGTGCTTCAGAATTATTTGAACGGTCTCAGCTACAAGGAAATTGCTCAAATAAACAGCAAGGATGAAAAGGCCGTTGATAATGCTATCCAAAGGATAAGGCGCAAACTGGCGCTGAATTTCAAATCAGGCGATATCAGCAGAAGCTGACGCATATAAAAGCCGACAGGCGAGTTTTTCAAAAGAGAGGATTTAAAATGTACGAAGACAAGACCTTAGTTTGCAAGGAATGTGGTCAGGAGTTCGTGTTCTCCGCAGGTGAGCAGGAATTCTATGCAGAGCGTGGCTTCCAGAACGAGCCCCAGCGCTGCAAGGCATGCCGTGACGCTCGTAAGAACGCAGCACGCGGTCCCCGTGAGTTCTTCACCGCAGTTTGCGCGGCATGCGGCGGCGAGGCAAAGGTTCCCTTTGAGCCCAAGTCTGACCGTCCCGTCTACTGCAGCGAGTGCTTTGCAAAGATGAAGGAAGAGGCCTGAGGATCAAACCTACAGGGATAGAGTGGGGCGTCTTCGCGGCGTCCCTTTCTTATATTCTAACAGATTGGAGACTTGACTATGGAAATGTTAAAAATTATGGACCTCAGCAGAGAGAGCATGATCTCCGAAATTCTTGAAGATTTTCCCGAAGCGATGCCTAAGTTCCAGGAGCTCGGTATGCACTGCCTCGGCTGTGCTCTTGCTACCGCTGAATCTCTAGAGCAGGCTTGTGCGGCACATGGCATTGATCCCGACGAATTTTTGGTCGAGCTGAAAGCCTACCTTATGGCACTGTAATTAAGCTTTAAGCTAAAAAGCCGGAGTATCCCGGCTTTTTGCTTTATATGGAGATGTATGAGTAACAGACTTGAACTAATTGCCTCCTTTGTTAAAAACGGAATCGGCGTGGCTGATGTCGGTACGGACCACGGCTATTTACCGGTGATGCTTGTAAAACGAGGCTATAAGGGCAATATCATTGCAACAGATATAAATGAAGGCCCGTTAAACAAAGCGAAGCAGAGCCTTATCGAGGCCGACTGCGAGGAGGCAGTTGAGCTAATACTATGCAACGGGCTGGATGGCTGCGAGAGCGAAAAGATCGATACGATAATTGTTGCCGGAATGGGTGGCGATACTATTACCGGAATTCTTGACAGAGCAGAATGGTGCGCGAGAGAGGATATAGAATTAATATTACAGCCTGTAACAAAGCCGGAAATACTTAGATACTGGCTTGTGAATAACGATTTTCGAATTACAAATGAAGCGCAGGTAGATGAAAACGGTACGGTGTATCAGATTATTTGCGCCGTTCCGGGGCGCGATTGCCGATACAAGGATTCGGAACTGTTTATCGGCAGATATGATCTGATAAAGAGCAGCCCTTTTTATGAACAAATGCTTGACAAGCACATAATACGCTTTTCATCGGCTGCCGAAGGGTTAAAAAGTACGGACAGGGTTGAATTGTTGCCATGGCTCGGCATTATTGAAAACATTTTGAAAGAGCTTAAAACAATGCGGGGGATAAATGATGAAAACTGTTAAGGATGTTTTTGGTTTTTTAAATATGCTTGCGCCCGTTGAACTTAAAATGAATTTTGACAATGTCGGTATTCTTGTCGGAAGCGAAAAGTGCAAAGTCGAAAAATGCCTTGTTGCACTTGATATAACGGATGAAGTAATCGATGAGGCAATTAATCTTAAAGCAAATCTTATTGTTTCTCATCATCCACTGATATTCCATGAGCTGAAAAATGTTGTGGCGGAGGATCTTGTCGGCAGGAAACTGATAAAGCTTATCAAAAACAACATTTCTGCAATTTGTATGCACACTAATCTTGATATAGCTCAAGACGGCGTCAACGATGCACTTATGAGTGCACTCGGCGCTACTGCAAGCGGATTCCTTGAGCCCTGCGGTATGGATACCGCCTCTAAGCCCGTGGGCTGCGGCCGTATCGGAGAGCTTTCCGAAAGCGTTGATTTTCGAAGCTTTCTTTCTATATGCAAGAGGTCATTAAACACCAACGGTCTTAAATATTACGATTCGGGTCAGACTGTTAAAAAGCTCGCAGTAATGGGCGGCTCCGGCGGAGACTGCATAGCTCTTGCAAAAACCCTCGGCTGCGACACATATGTGACGGCTGACATTAAGTACAACGGCTTTCTTGACGCAAAGGAGCTGGGCATAAACCTCATTGACGCAGACCATTTCTGCACAGAAAATGTGATTATACCGATTTTGCGCGAAAAACTTGCCGCCGAGTTTGAGGGTATCGAATTCTTGGTGTCCGAAGTCCACTGCCAAACGGTACAGTTTTATTAAACAGAATAATTTGCCTTCGCAGTTCATAGACTCGTACAAACGAGAAAAACTGCGGAGGCTTTTTTATGACAAATCTTGATATTTATAAGGATATATCCAAACGGACAAACGGGTCGATCATGCTCGGAGTAGTCGGACCTGTTCGCACCGGAAAATCTACTTTTATCAAGCGTTTTATGGAGCTGCTTGTTATCCCGAACATCGAGGATGTGTATGCAAGGGAAAGAGCAAGAGATGAATTACCGCAAAGCGGTTCAGGCAGGACCATTATGACCTCCGAGCCAAAATTTGTTCCGGAGGATGCGGTAGAAATCAGTCTCGGAGAGGATATACATTTTTCCGTAAGGCTTGTTGATTGCGTCGGATATATGGTAAACGGTGCAGCAGGACAATTTGAAGACGGAAGCGAAAGGATGGTCACGACCCCATGGTACGACCACGAAGTCAGTATGACGGAGGCTGCCGAGTCAGGCACATATAAGGTCATAAGCGAGCATTCAACGATAGGTCTGGTAATTACAACCGATGGCAGCATATGCGATATTCCGAGAGCCGATTATATAGAACCGGAGGAACGGGTAGTAAACGAGCTTAAGCAAATAGGAAAGCCCTTTGCCGTGCTCATTAACAGCAGATACCCTAAATCGGAGGTAGCTTTAAGTCTTCAAAACGAGCTTAGTGAAAAATACGGAGTTCCTTGTGTTTGTGTCAATTGCCAGCAGCTTACAGAGGACGATATTGCTGATGTTATGAGCACGGTACTCGGTGAATTTCCGATATCCGAGGTTGCAATATGGCTGCCGTCGTGGTTTGAAGCACTCGATGATGAGTCAGAACTTAAAACTATGCTATATCAGCAGCTATCCGATGCTTCACAGAATATGTGCTGCGTCCACGACATTTATTCAATGCTTAACAAGTTAAAATGCTCCGATATAGTCGAATCCGCCGAGGTTAAAGACTCAGATATGGGAAGCGGTACGATAAATGTCTGCATTGAGATACCAAGAGCCTTGTATTATCGGCTTATCAGTGAAGAAGCAGGGCTTGAAATAAATGATGACGGCGAGCTGATAAAGCTTTTGAAAGAGATGAGTGCCATAAAGCATGATTATGAGCACATAAAAACTGCACTTGACAATGTAAGAGAAAAAGGCTACGGTGTTGTAATGCCCTCTGCAGATGAGCTTGAGCTGGAGGAGCCACAGATAGTAAAGCAGGGCGGCAAATACGCCGTCAAGCTCAAAGCGAAAGCACCGGCGATTCACATGCTCAAGACCGGTATTGAAACCGAGGTTACACCATCTATTGGCGGTGACAATGCCTCAGAGGAGATAATAAGCTTCCTGCTTCAGGGCTATGAAGGCGATATGAGCAGACTGTGGGAGTCAAACATTTTCGGCAGACCGCTTTACGACATTGCCGAAGAGGGGATAGCCGACAGGCTGAATAATCTTCCGGTAAACGCAAGGGCGAAGCTTCAAGAGACCCTCCAACGCATTGTTAATGAGGGCAGGGGAACGCTGATTTGTATTTTATTATGAAAAACGGGGAGTAATTCCCGTTTTTTTGTTTGGAGATTTATTGAAAATAGTGGTTGAAATGAAAATAATATAATTATATAATTAAATCAAATTTTTTTCGGAGATGAAATTTATGAAACCGGTATCAAAAAAAGCGGAAGCAGTTCGCGCATCAACAACTCTTGCAGTTGACAGTATGGCTAAGCAGATGAAAGCCGACGGTTATGATGTTGTCGGCTTCGGCACCGGAGAGCCAGATTTTGAAACTCCCGAAAACATCCAGCTTGCGGCAATCGACGCAATTAAAGCCGGCAAAACAAAGTATACGCCTGCCGCCGGCATCGTTCAGCTTCGCAAGGCAATAGCCGAAAAGCTCAAAAGGGAAGGATATGACTATGATTACACGCAGATTGTCGTAGCAAGCGGTGCAAAGCACAGTTTGTTTATTGCGCTTTCTGCCATCACCAACCCCGGTGACGAGATAATTCTTCCTGCTCCTTACTGGGTCAGCTATTATGAAATGATAAAAATGACCGACGGTGAGCCCGTTGTCATTAGTGCAGATGAGGAGCAGAATTTCAAGATTACCGCAGCGCAGCTTGAAGCAGCTATCACAGATAAGACAAAAGCACTTGTGCTCAATAATCCTTCCAATCCCACTGGAATGATTTATAACCGTGATGAGCTGAAAGAGCTTGTGGATGTCTGCGTTAAGCATGATCTATATATAATCGCCGACGAAATCTATTACAAGCTTGTTTATGACGGCATTGAATTTACAAGCGTTGCGAGCTTCGGCGAGGATATCCGTGAACGCACGCTTCTGATAAACGGTGTTTCCAAATCCTACGCTATGACCGGCTGGCGTGTCGGCTACTGTGCTGCAAACAAGCAGCTTGCAAAGATAATGTCCAATTATCTGAGTCATTCGACCGGAGCACCCTCAACCATCAGTCAGTGGGCGGCTGTCGAAGCTCTTAACGGTCCGCAGGAAACGATAGAATCAATGCGTCTGGAGTTCTTAAAGCGCAGAGATTATATCGTAAAGCGTATAAATGCTATCCCCGGCGTAAGCTGCATCAATCCCAACGGCGCGTTTTATGTCATGATGAACATAGAGCAGCTCATTGGCCGCACTTTGGGCGGCAAGCTTATTGAGAACGATGATGATTTTGCGGTCGCTCTGCTTGAGAAGGCACTCGTTGCGGTAGTCCCGTGTTCCGGCTTCGGAGCTGAAAACTTTGTCCGCTGGTCATATGCTGCTTCTATGGAGAACATTGAAAAAGGCCTCGATCGCCTTGAAAAATTCATAAACGAATGATATAATATTCACCCCATCAACATAGCTTGTTAATGGGGTGATTTTTGTGTTTGTAACCGTTGATTTTAAAAGATTAATTAAAATTATTATAATAGTTGCATTAATTTCCGCGGCAATAATTGCTGCGAAGTTGATTGTATCGAATCATGGGTTAAAAACGGCTATCAGTCAAAACAATCGTTTTACGCTTGTAATTGACCCGGGGCACGGCGGTATTGATGGCGGAGCAATTTCGGATTCCGGACTTAAAGAAAGCGATATAAACCTTGCAATTGCATTGAAAACGGACGCCTTAGCTCATTTTTTAGGCATAAACACCGTCATGACAAGGAGCACAGACACGGATAATTCAGGTGACAAGGCTTACAGTGAACATGATAACCTTGTCGAAAGGGCAAAGCTTGCAAATTCAAACGAAAACGCCGTGCTGATTAGTATTCATCAGAATAAATTCCCGAGTTCCGTTGTCAGCGGAGCGGAAGTGATGTATTCTGATAATACAGACAGCAAATCCTTGGGGCTAATAACGCAGGATAATCTTGTCACGCTGCTTGACACTTCAAATCGGCGCGTTGCACGACCTGCACCGAGTGAGCTTCTTCTGACCTCGTCGGTAAAATGTCCGGCAATCCTTGTAGAATGCGGATTTATGTCTAACCCACAGGAGGCTCAAAAGCTCTCGACAAATGTTTATCAGCTTAAAATCGCGTCAATTTTAGCGTGTTCTTATATACAATTTTTAAATAACACTGCTTCGGCATAGGAGAAAATATGAAACAAAGGACAGTTTTTTGCTGCTCGGAATGCGGCAACGAGACAGTTAAATGGAGCGGAAGATGCACTGCCTGCGGTGCTTGGGATAGCCTCGTGGAGGTCAAGCTCGATGCGAAAGCGAAGGGTAGCAGCAAAATCAGAACTGCTCCTAAGAAATTACCAAGGCTCATATCTGAGCTTGATACCGAGGCCGAGCTTCGGTTTTCAACAGGAATAGGAGAGCTTGACAGGGTTTTAGGCGGCGGCGCCGTTAAAGGCTCGCTTGTTCTTGTCGGCGGCGCTCCGGGCATAGGAAAATCAACACTATTGCTTCAGCTTTGCGGTCTCGTTGATGGTGAGCAAAAAATTCTGTATGTTACCGGAGAAGAAAGTGAACGCCAGCTTAAAATGCGCGCACAGCGACTGGGTGTTAATAACGGACAGATATATGTTATTGCAGAAACCGGATTGACAGAGATTTTGGAAGCGATCGATGAGCTTAAACCGGATATTGTTATTGTAGACTCGATTCAAACAATGTTTGACCCTGAAATCAGCTCTGCTCCCGGCAGTGTCAGTCAGGTCAGAGAGTGCACAATGTCAATTATGCGTATGACAAAGGAAAAAGGCTTCACAACCTTTGTTGTGGGACATATCAACAAAGAAGGGAATATAGCCGGACCTAAGGTGCTTGAACATATGGTAGATTGTGTTTTGTACTTTGAGGGCGAGCGCAGTACATCGTTCAGGATACTCAGGGCAGGGAAGAATCGATTTGGCTCAACTAATGAGATAGGTGTCTTTGAAATGGTGGACACTGGGCTGAAGGATTTACAAAATCCCTCGGAAATACTGCTTTCAGGCAGACCTGATAATGCTCCCGGAACCTGTGTAACCTGTGTCATCGAGGGTTCGCGACCCATTCTTGCCGAGATTCAAGCCTTGGTCGCGCCTGCAACATATACCGCCGGACGCCGTAGCACAAACGGTGTTGACTACAATAGAGCGACTTTGCTTTTGGCGGTACTTGAAAAGCGCGGCGGTATGGCAGTGTCCGGCTGCGATGCTTATATTAATGTTATTGGCGGACTTGAGCTTGATGAGCCTGCCGCAGACCTTGCAACAATGCTCGCTATTGCAAGCAGTTTCAGAGATCTGCCGCTCGGCAGAGATTTGGCGGCTGTCGGCGAGGTCGGGCTATCGGGAGAAATCAGAAGCGTAAGCTTGCTTAATATGCGACTTTCGGAGATTGCAAGGCTTGGGTTTAAACGCTGTGTAATACCGTCCCATATAAAGGATGATATAAAAAAGCCGGAGGGGCTTGAGATAATATCAGTAAAAGATATTAGAGAGGCTATTAAGGCAACGCTCGGATAATATGATTAGAACAGTTGAAATGCCGCACCTTCCAAAGGGAAGAGTGCGGCACATAATAATAGGCGAAAAATACAGAAATTTACTTGAAAAAGCACTATCTGTGCACGATTTAGAGGCAATTTGGCTTAAAAATAATAATTTTGTTGACGAAAGGTTATCCGGCCACACGGATTTATCTGCCATTCACATAGGTAATAGAATTGCTTTGTCCGAGTATTTGAAACCTTGTGAACAAATTCACAATATTATAAATGCAGATTATGTGCCCAATCCGCAAAAGCCAATATATCCATATGACGCAGGCTTGAATTTCTGCATTATCGGAGACAGGCTTTTCTATAACCCCAAAACAGCTAATGCAGAGCAAATAAGAAAAGTCGGTTGTAAGGAGAAAATCGTCGTTAAACAAGGCTACACTAAGTGTTCAATATGCGTTGTTGACGAAAACTCTATAATAACAGCCGATAAAATGATAGCCGCTGCCGCGAAAAAATCAGGTATGAATGTGCTGTACATATCAAAACCGTTTGTTTCGCTTAAAGGATTTGATTGCGGATTTATCGGTGGTGCAGCATTTAAGATCAGCGCAAATGAATTAGCGTTTACCGGTGATATAAAAGACGCCGGTATAAGAACAGAAATTGAATGTTTCTTAAATGAGAGAAATGTTCGCCCGATATACTTGACTAATAATTTGGTATTTGATATAGGAAGCGCAATACCGCTTACAGAACAATTTCCATAAAGCGGAGTGTTATCAATATGCTATATGACTTAAATCCGCTTTTTCTTGTTTTTTCATCCCCCAAATTAAACAAAATCTTTATTTTGCTTAAAAATTAGTTAATTTGCCAATAGACAAAAAAACGACTACCCTGCTATAATATATATAGTAATTAGTTGATTGGAGTTTATCATGGATTACAGAATCGAAGCGCCTGATATTATTAAAGGCTTTTTAACTTATCATGAGACTATAAAGGGCCATTCAAGAAAAACCGTTGATGAATACTACCTTGACCTCCGTACTTTTTTTCGATTTCTAAAAATTCAGCGTGGACTTGTTCCGCGCAATACCGAGCTTGAAGATATTTCGATATCTGATATTGATTTAGATTTTGTCAAATCCGTTACTGTTTCCGAGACCTATGAGTATTTGTCATTTATGACTAGAGATAAAGTCAAGAATCAGCGAAGCCGCGAAGCTGAATATGGCACTAAGGCGTCAACTCGTGCTCGGAAGGTTTCAACGCTCAGGAGCTTCTACAAATATCTAACCGTCAAAGCGAAGCTTATTGATACAAATCCGCTTCAGGATCTGGATGTTCCTAAGATACCGCACACACTTCCCCGCTACCTCACTTTGCAAGAGGCTCAAGCCCTCCTCTCCTCTGTTGACGGAAAAAACAAAGAGCGTGATTACTGCATCCTCTGCATATTCCTTAATTGCGGTTTGCGCATATCAGAAATAGTAGGATTAAACCTTTCAGATATCAGAGCAGACCATATCAGAGTATTCGGTAAAGGCAGCAAGGAACGCGTTATTTATATAAACGAGGCTTGTGCCGATTCTATTAACAAATACCTTGAAGTTAGAAAAAGCATTGCGGCAATCGACAAAAATGCTCTGTTTTTGTCTAACCGGAGAAAACGAATGAGCCGTGAAGCTGTGCACAGTATGGTAAAACAATCACTTAAAAGAGCCGGATTAGATGCCGACAAGTATTCATCCCACAAGCTTCGCCATACGGCTGCCACGCTTATGCTGCAAAATGGCGTAGATGTCAGAACCCTTCAAGAGCTACTCGGTCATGATAATTTGAACACCACGCAGATATATACCCATGTTGATAATTCTGAGCTTAGGATAGCTGCCGAAGCAAATCCTTTGAGCAATTTTAAGCCTGAATAAATGCCACTATCGACTGATAGTGGCATTTAAATCATTTTGATATGCGAGAAACATTTAGAACACCAAATATTCCGGCAGCAAAATCAAGCAGTGCTACAAACCAAAGCGTTGCATTGCCTGTAAGTGCAAGGACTATCAGGATCACTTTTACTATTGCGGATAAAGCGATGTTTTCACAGGAGATTTTTTTCACACTTCTTGCTATTGAAACCATCGTTGGTAAGCCATAAATACCTATATTGGACATCCGAAGATCTTCCGTATCCGTTCGCTCCCCCACTTTCGCGTCGAGGTCTGCGTCGCTGTGATATCCGATATTTTCGGCGCTGACATACATCAAAGCTTCTTCTCCGTTTTGACTTTGCTTGATATCTTTTACCACGGAAAGCTTCTTTGCAGTGTCACAGCATGGGAAATAATCAGAAATATTAATGGATTTTGCTGTCTTTTCACAAACATCCATGCCATCTTCGGCAACCAGTATGCTTGCAACACCAAGTTCTTTTAGGATAGAAACGGTCTTTGCAGCGTAGGGATTTATGTTTTCATTGAACACTATAGAGCCTGCATATCTGCCTGAAATTATAAGATAGAGGACATTTCCCTTGCGCACGCTACCGGCATCCAAGCCTATCCCTCTGGATTCGAGAAGCTGTAATGTACCAAGCAGCATTTGCCTGCCTTCAATCTTTACCTCCATACCATATCCGGGAATATCATTGAATTCTTGTATGTACTCCGGGAATATCTCACCGTTATATGCACCAACAATGGCTGATGCTATGCGTTGCTCGGATTTGTATGCAATATAGGCAACAGAGCGCAAGAAGCTTTCGTTATCAAGCACAGGAGAAATTATAGAAGCAATTTTCGGAGCCCCGGCTGTGATCACATCCGATTTGTCAAAAACTATGCTTTTTAGCTTGACTGCTTTATCCAGTGCTTCGGGTTCGTTTATAATTACACCCGATGCTGCCGAATGGCAGAGTCCGTAGGCGGTACACAGTGACAGCGAAGTGAACATTGAACAAGGAGCAATTGCGGCAATAAGCATCGTTCCCCTTCTTATCGACATAACATAGGTCATATCAGTTACTAAGGGCAATAAAATGCTGCAAAGAATTGCGGCTACCGTTAACGCCTTGACTGCGATTGAATAGTATGGTTCAAGCTTGACCCTTAACGCGTTAGTCGAGCTATCACAGCGGTTTAGGATACTGCGTTGCCTTGAAAAGCTCTCTTCACTATTATTAGGCAGTGACGAAAGTGCACTCTGCTTCGTGAGCTTTTGCGCATAGTCAAAAAACACTCTGCAAGCTTGATACACAATGACAAACACAGTTGCTTCAATATAGCAGCCGACGGCGAAACTGGCAACGGCAGCAATCATGACAAGGCAAGAATTGTTAAAAAAATCTTTCCTGAGCACAGAATAAATTGCCAGTATTACTAAATCAAAGCCGCAAATCATTATTGCCGCAACCAGCATTAACATCGAAATAAACTGAGTAGTGTTGATATTATATGCCAGAATTAGCAGGATGATGGTTAGTGCGAGCCTTACGAGCGTGAAGACATCCGGCAGCACCGGTTTTCTTTCATTGCTGCGTTTAAGCTTTTCAGCCCTTGGGTTCACAAAATCACCTTCCCTGTTATAATTTTTCGAGTCTGATCAAGCCTTGCCGTTGCAGCCGAGGACATCGACTATCTTATGAGCGACCATAGACTTTATGGCAGCTCTTGCAGGCTTGAGATACTGTCTTGGGTCAAAATGTTCAGGATGCTCGTTGAGATACTGACGAATAGACGCGGTCATTGCGAGGCGAAGATCGGAGTCGATGTTTATCTTGCATACTGCCATAGATGCCGCTTTGCGAAGCTGATCCTCCGGAACACCTATTGCGCCGGGCATATTGCCGCCGTTTTCGTTGATTATCTTAACAAATTCCTGAGGAACGGACGATGAACCGTGCAGGACTATCGGGAAACCGGGCAGCCGCTTTTCAACCTCCTGAAGAATATCAAAGCGAAGCTTAGGATCTGTTCCGGGTTTGAACTTGTAAGCACCGTGAGATGTGCCGATTGCGATAGCAAGTGAATCACAGCCCGTCTTCTCGACGAACTCCTGAACATCCTCGGGTCTGGTGTAGGAAGAATCCTCTGCGCTTACATTAACCTCGTCCTCTATTCCGGCGAGCGTACCAAGCTCTGCCTCAACGACTACGCCGTGATCATGAGCATACTCAACAACCTTCTTGGTTATCGCAATATTTTCCTCGAGGGGCTTGGAGGACGCATCAATCATAACGGAGGTAAAGCCGCCGTCAATGCAGGATTTGCATATCTCGAAGCTGTCGCCATGGTCGAGGTGGAGTGCTATGGGCAGACCGGTTTCAATCACGGCAGCCTCAACAAGCTTCATGAGGTATGTGTGATTAGCATAGGCACGGGCACCCTTGGACACCTGAAGAATTAAAGGAGCATTCAATTCAGCAGCCGCCTCGGTGATACCCTGAACGATTTCCATGTTGTTTACATTAAAGGCACCGATTGCATAACCGCCGTTATAAGCCTTTTTAAACATTTCCTTTGTTGTTACAAGTGGCATAGTCGAAAATCCTCCTGTGAAAAAATAAATTAGTTAATTTGCATAAATTATTTGTTTTTCGTATTTATTATAAACCTAAAACATGTTATAATCAATAATCATTGACGATCTGGAGGAATTATTTTGGATAATTTATTTGATTCACCCTTGGTCGGCTCATGCGTATTCGGGCAGTCCGGTGGCCCGACGGCGGTAATTAACGCCAGTGCATACGGTGTTATTAAAACAGCTCTTGAGTCTGACGCCATAACGAAGGTCTACGGTGCTGCCCACGGAATTAAAGGCGTACTGGACGATGAGCTTTATGATATGGGCGAGGAAGAGGATTATGAGCTTAAGCTGCTTCTTAACACCCCCTCCTCCGAGCTTGGCTCTTGCAGATATAAAATTGCCGATCCCGACGAGGATGAGTCCGATTACATAAGAATACTGGAAATCTTTAAAAAATATAATGTTCGTTACTTCTTCTATAACGGTGGAAACGATTCCATGGACACCTGCAACAAAATCAGCCGATACATGGAGAAGGTCGGCTACGATTGCCGTGTAATCGGCATACCCAAGACCATAGATAACGACCTTTTCGGAACAGATCATTGCCCCGGTTTCGGAAGTGCGGCAAAGTTTATTGCGACCACCTGCATGGAGGTAGACAAGGATACAGATGTATACGATACAGAAATGGTAACGGTCGTTGAAATAATGGGCAGACACGCAGGCTGGCTAACTGCCAGTGCCGCTCTTGCGACGGAATACGGTCATGGCTGCGGTCCTGACCTGATTTATCTTCCGGAGCGCGATTTTGACCTTGAGAGGTTTACGGAGGATGTTCGCAAGGTCTTGAAGCATAAGCACAATGTTCTTGTTGCGGTTTCAGAGGGTGTGCACTATGCCGACGGAAGCTTTGTATCCGAAGCAAAAACCTCCGGTACAGACGGTTTCGGTCACGCTCAGCTCGGTGGTCTTGCGACAAAGCTCGCCAGCTATCTAAAAGATGCTCTTAAAATTAAGAAAACCCGTGGCATAGAGCTTAGTCTGCTCCAGCGCTGCGGCTCCCATATTGCCTCCTCAGTCGATATTAAAGAGGCTTTTATGGTCGGTAAGGTTGCTGTTGAGTCCGCAATAGCGGGTGAAACAGGTAAAATGGTCGCCCTTGAGCGTGATGACAGCAGCGGTACATATTCCTGCCATACCACTCTTCTCTCTTTGAGCAGCGTTGCCAACTATGAAAAGAAAGTACCGCTCGAGTGGATTACAGACGACGGTAATTATATCACATCTGATTTTATCAATTATGTATTGCCTTTAATACAGGGTGAGCCCAATATTCCAAGAGAAAATTCTCTGCCGAGATATGCAAGGCTTAAAAAGGTTAAAGCAAAACCCGAGGAAGTAATTTGCGTGTGACGCAAATTTAAAAAATAATAGATTTATGGAGGTATTTTTATGCAGGAAAAGCGTAAACTGAATCTCGCAGCATGGATCATCATCGGCATGCTCGCAGGTATCGCAGTCGGCTTTGTTTTCCTTAAAGTCGGCGGAACTTTCACGACCGATTACCTGAAGCCTGTCGGAACAATCTACATCAATCTTTTGAAGTTCATGGTTGTCCCTGTGGTCCTGTTTTCAATCACAAAGGGCGTAATTGCTCTTGATGACCTCAAAAAAGTTGGCAGTGTCGGTATAAAAACATTTATATACTACATTTGTACAACAGCCTTTGCAGTTGTCGTCGGTCTTGTCGTTGTAAATTGTTTTAAGGGCTTCTTCCCTGTTCTCGACTCGAGCGTTACCTCCGGTCTTGAATATACCGCAACGGAAGCTCCCAAAATCATGGATGTTATCGTTAATATCTTCCCCGATAACCTGTTTAAGCCCATGGTAGAAACTAATATGCTTCCGGTTATTGTTATCGCAATATTCTTCGGAGCAGGTATTCTCGCTTCCGGTGAAAAGGGTCGAATGGCATCGAATCTCGTTGACAGCCTTGAAGATGTAGTCATGAAAGTCCTCATGATGATAATCAAGCTCACTCCGATCGGTGTCTTCTGCCTTATGGCTGATGTTGTTGCCGTTAACGGTGCAAAGATTGTCGGTTCTCTGGCAATTGTTGTCGGCGTTGCCTATATTGCATACATTCTTCATATGGTAATTGTATACAGCTGCAGCGTTAAGTTCCTTTCCGGCATGAGCCCTATCAAGTTCTTTAAGGGTATTGCTGCCGCAATGCTTACCGCATTTACCACTACTTCTTCCAACGCAACTCTGCCTATCAACATCGAGTGCTGCAACGACATGGGTGCTGAACCTGAGATCAGCTCTTTCGTTCTCCCCCTCGGCGCAACAATCAACATGGATGGTACCGCAATCTATCAGGCAGTCGCGGCCGTGTTTATCGCATGCTGCTACGGTGTAGATCTTACCATAGGTCAAATGACGATGATCGTTGTTACGGCAACCCTTGCATCTATCGGTACTGCCGGTGTTTCCGGTGCAGGAATGATCATGCTTTCAATGGTTCTCATCCAGGTTGGTCTTCCTGTTGAAGGTATTGCCCTTATCGCCGGTGTAGATAAGCTGTTCGACATGGGTCGTACCACTCTTAACATAACCGGTGACGCAACCTGCGCAATGTGGCTTTCCAAGGTTGAGCGCAATAATAAGGAAAAGCTCGCAGCAAAATAAAAATATGTAATGAAAAATAGTTCCTCAAAAAATGAGGAACTATTTTTTTAATCAAATGCAGGGTTCGTTGCATAGAAGTTCTTTTTATCGAGTTTTTCAAGGGTGTTTCTCAAGCCCTCGCCGAAACGCTGATAATGGACCACTTCCCGTTCTCTTAAGAATTTTATTACATCGTTCACATCAGGGTCATCGGACAATCTCAATATATTGTCATAGGTTGAGCGCGCCTTTTGCTCTGCCGCCATGTTTTCGTGCAAATCAGTTATTACATCGCCCTTAACCTGCATAGTTGCGGCGGTCCACGGTGTTCCGGACGCGAACTGCGGATACACTCCTGCAGTATGATCTACAAAATAGGCGTCAAAGCCCGCTTTTTTAATCTCCTCCGGTGTCATTTTTCTCGTAAGCTGGTGGACTATCGCACCTACCATCTCAAGATGACCGAGTTCTTCCGTTCCTATATCGGTCAGCAAGCCCTTCAGTTCCGGATACGGCATACTGTACCGCTGGCTTAAATACCTAAGTGACGCTCCGAGCTCGCCATCCGGACCGCCGTACTGGGAAATAATGAATTTTGCAAGTGCCGGGTTCGGATTTTTTATTTTTACGGGATATTGCAGTTTCTTTTCATATACAAACATCTATCAGCCCTCCATTTTTGCGTTATAATCCCACGGCCACGGATTCTTAAGCCAAGTAAAGCTTTGCGCCTTGGCAAGATCCTTTTTTGTTATCGGACCATACAGTTTTGTATAACGCTCACGGGCTGTGCTTGCAAGCTCAAGTATATTTTTTAGCATATCAAAGGCTTCTGTATCCTCGCAATGCGTGTCAAGGTACAAAACCAATTCATGAGCTACGAAATCGAGTGCCATGAGTTCACCGAGGGGTGTGCCTGTAAGGTCGCCGGTGTTGACCATGTTCATAAACGGCAGGTCAAGCCCTGGGAACAGCGTACCTCTTGACAGTGCCTCGGCTGTATTATATATCGGCTTAACGCATTCCTGCATCGGCACATAAGCCATTGCCAAAGGTGCGCAGGACGGTAAAGAGCCGCTCTTGTAATTGCAATTGTTTTCCACTTATCATATCCTCCTTTGTAATTCATTATATGATGAAGGACATAATAAGTGAAAGCCCACTGTCTGTGGGCTTTCTGTTACTTTATCATTGTTTCAAACTCAGCCTCATCAATGATTTTAACGCCGAGCTCTATCGCCTTTTGAAGCTTACTGCCTGCATTTTCTCCCGCAAGCACTATGCTTGTTTTTTTGGAAACCGAGGATGACGCCTTACCGCCGAAGCTCTCAATTATTGCAGTGGCTTCATCACGCTTGAAATTGCTTAATTCACCCGTCAAAACAAATGTCATTCCGGCAAAGCGCGAATCCTTGACAGCTTCTTTACTCTCAAAGGAAACGCCGGCTTCTCGCAACAGCTTAATTTGGTGCTGTGACTGGGGTAAATCAAACCATTCTCGTATAAATCCGGCTGTTATCCCGCCTATATCGCTAACCGCCATCAGCTCAAACTCGCTTGCATCCATTAGCTTATCGAGCGTTTTAAAGTGCTTTGCAAGAGTTTTCGCCGCCTTCTGACCTACCTGTCTGATGCCAAACGCACAAATGACCCTCGCAAGGCCGGCCTGCTTACTCTTATTAATTGCGTTTATGAGGTTTTCGGCGGATTTTTTGCCCATTCTGTCAAGCGATGCAACAGACTGAGCGTCGAGGTAATAGAGCTCCGCCGGACTTCCTACAAGTCCGCTGTTTATAAGTGACTCGCAAACGGAAATGCCGAGACCATCTATATCCATAGCCTCTTTTGAAGCGAAATGAGCAAGATTTCTCAGCCTCTGTGCAGGGCATTCGGGGCTTGTGCATCTCAAAGCCACGCCATCCTCGTCACGCACAACCGGTGCGCCGCATTCGGGACAGGTGTCCGGCATTTTGAAAGCGACTGTGTTTTCCGGTCTTTTTTCTTTATTGACCGAAAGTACCTCGGGGATTATTTCACCGGCTTTCTGGACCAATACAGTGTCACCTATCCGTATATCAAGCCTATCAATATTATCCTGATTATGCAGGGTTGCATTAGTCACGGTAGTGCCGGCAAGTCTAACGGGTTCTATGACCGCCTTCGGGGTCAGAACACCTGTTCTTCCCACCTGAACAACTATATCCACTACCCTGCTTTCCTTCTTTTCGGGAGGATATTTATATGCAACTGCCCATCGTGGGGCTTTTGCGGTACTGCCGAGCATCAAGCGCTGCTCAAGTGAGTTTATTTTAATTACCGCACCGTCAATATCGTAAGAAAAATCTCCTCTGTTCTCACCAATCCAGTTAATTCTCTCACAACAGCCATCAATACTCTTATAAAGTTTGTAAGGCACAACCGGAAATCCCATGTGCTTGAGCGCATCGAGAGTATCGGAATGCTTTGCATAGGCTTCGCCGGAGGTGTACTGCATATTAAAACAGACTATATCGAGCTTACGCTGCGCGGCAATTTTCGGGTCAAGCTGTCGAATTGAGCCTGCAGCGGCATTTCTCGGATTTGCAAGAAGCTGTTCGCCGTTTATTTCACGCTCTGCATTGAGCTCATTGAAAACGGATTTGGACATATAGACCTCACCGCGAACAACGAGCCTTTCGGGAGCATCAATTATTCTAAGCGGCAGACTTCTCACGGTGCGCAGGTTCTCCGTAACATCCTCGCCGACTAAGCCGTTACCGCGCGTTGCACCACGAACGAACACACCGTTTTCGTATTCAAGCGACATAGACAAACCGTCGATTTTAGGCTCGACGCAGTATTCATGTTCTGCTGCGAGTAAACTGTCCATTCTTTCGCCGAAAGCTTTAAGCTCGTCAAATGAGAACACATCGCTTAGGCTCTCCAGCGGTACCTGATGCTGTACCTGAGTAAACTGCAACAGAGCGGCTCCTCCGACTCTCTGCGTCGGTGAATCGGGAGTAATAAGCTCGGGATGCTCTTCCTCAAGCTTTATGAGACGCTGCATGAGCATATCATAGTCAAAATCGGAGATAACAGGAGCATCATCAACATAGTAAAGCTTATTATGATACTCGATTTCTCTGCGCAGCTCATCTATCTTTTTTTGTATTTCCATAGTTAGTTCTCCATATTCAAATATGTTTCGGGAACCTTGCCGACAATGACCGTATCGGCAACTATAACCTCGGTCACGGTTGTTGCGCTTTCCGTCCCCCAAGGGACAAGCACATCAATATCTATCGTAACTTCAAGAATTAGCTGGTATTTTGCCTGATTTATTCCGGATGAGACGATATCATTTCTGAAATCCACCCTTGACGAGGTCAGCATTATAATATCGACGGGAACATTCGGGCCTCTGCCCATCAGAAGATTAAGCCCACTCAAATTTCCGACCGGAATATTGACCTCAATGGTACCGTTTTCGGTGGAGGATATCACCGAGTTAAGTATTTCTGTGGACAAGGAATTTATGTGCGCCATATCGCTTGTAATGGCAGTAATATCGCCGTTTTCGTCCTTCACAAGCGACACAAAATAATCAAAGCCGTAAACGCCCTGCCCTATAACCTTGTTGATTGAGTCATTTACCGTCTTGGTAACAATATCAACAGCATCCGAGACCGCAATTTTTGTCGATAGGTCACGCAAAAACAAGCTCATAGAAGCTGCAAAAATCAGCAAAGCAATTACCGTTATAAATAATTTGGGCTTAGGCTTTACTGCCTTAGTATCTGTGCTGAAGGTATATTTAGGCTTTCTTCTTCGGCGATAATACATGAGACCACCCTATGTATTATATGCTCAAAATTACCCCAGCATTTCATTAACCGCCATCATTACTCCGAGCTTTCCGGATTCGTATGTTATGCCGCCCTGCATATATGCAATATACGGCTCCTTCATAGGTCCGTCAGCAGAAAGCTCGATCGATGAGCCCTGAACAAATGCGCCTGCCGCCATTATTACCGGACAATTGTATCCGGGCATCTGCCAAGGCACAGGTGTAACGAAAGAGTCTACCGGAGCACCACTCTGAATACCTTTGCAGAATTTTTTCATATTGTCTGCGGTTTTGAGCGTGATCATCTGTATAATGTCACCTCTCTCGTCATCGGGAGCGGGAGAAGTCTCAAAGCCTATCTTCTGCATCATTGCGGCGCAGAAGGTGGCGGTCTTTAATGCCTGTGCAACTATGTGCGGTGCCATAAAGAAGCCTTGGAACAGCAGTCTGTTGTTGCCGAGGGTCGCACCGCATTCTCCGCCTATGCCGGGAGTAGTCAGACGCATTGCGGCTTTATCAACAAGCTCGGACTTACCGACAACATATCCGCCTGTCGGCGCAATACCACCGCCGGGGTTTTTGATTAAAGAGCCTGCCATAAGGTCAACACCGTATTCCGTCGGCTCATGCTCCCCGGTAAACTCGCCGTAGCAATTGTCCACCATGACATTTATACTCGGGTCAACCTCTTTTACGGCACTGCATATCTCGCCTATCTCCTCTGCCGACAGCGCACGCCTGTCACCGTATCCACGGGAGCGTTGAATTAGCACGGCTCTGACGCTTTTATCCTCTGCCGCTTTCTTGATTGCTTCAATATCAGGGTCGCCGTTTGTTTTTAAGTCAACCTGCGCGTAGTTTATTCCGTAAAACTTTAACGAACCGTGGCAATCACCCTCAATGCCGATAGCATTTCTCAAGGTGTCATAAGGAAGACCGGTTGCTGACAGCAAGGTGTCACCCGGCTTAAGCATAGCGAATAACGCCGTTGAAAGTGCATGAGTGCCGTTTACAAAGCCTATACGAACAAGTGCAGCATCGGTGCAGAAAACCTGTGCATAAACCTTGTCGAGCACTTCCCTGCCGACATCATCATAACCGTAGCCGCTTGTTCCGGCAAAGCAAGCGTCGGAGACCTTATTATCCTGAAATGCCTGCATTACCTTAATCGTATTGGCCTGCGCAATCTTGTCAATTTTCTCAAACTGCGGCATTATCTCTTTTTCTGCCTGACTTGCAAGCTCAAAAATCTGCGGCTTCATTTCACTAATTTTCATATTATTGCTCCATTACGATTTGCTTAAAGTATTTACCGCGTTCCATAAAGTTTTTAAACTTGTCAAACGCTGCACAAGCCGGTGACAAGAGAACTATATCGCCGTCCTTTGCATAATCGGCAGCGGCTAATACCGTTTCCTTAAAGTCGTCAATTATAAAAATTTTGAAGTCCTCGGTATAGTACCGCGAAGCCTTAACCGCATAAGCAATCTTTTCCGACGTTGCGCCTGTTAAAAACAGTGCCTTGGTGTACTGACATATCTCATCACCCAGCGAATCAAACGGAATATGCTTATCGTAACCGCCGGCAATGAGGATAGGTTTCGTTTTTAGCGCATGGAGACCTGCCGCCGTGCGGCTGGGGCTTGTGCCTATGGAGTCGTTTATAAATGTAACACCGTCCTTTATACGCACCTGCTCCAAGCGGTGCTCAACACCGCTGAATTCCTTTGCTACTTTGACGCAGACATCATCTGTCACATATCCGTCAGATGCAGCAAAAGCAGCCATGTAATTCTCAAGATTATGTGTGCCGGGAAGCTTTATTTCATCGGCGGACATAAGCTTCTCTCGTTTCCTGTCATGCACCCGGTATACTACTCCGTTTTCGCAGTATACGCCGTTTTCCGGCTTGGTTACGCTGCTGAAATACAAAAGCTTCGATTTTGCCTTGCCTGCATAATAGGATGAGTACTCGTTTTCACTGTTCAGAACAAGTCTGTCGCCGCTGTCTTGTTGGGCAAAAATTGCACTCTTTGCATCGATATAGTCTTGATAATCCTTGTGTTTATCAAGATGATTGGGAGAAATATTTGTAATTACAGCGACATTTGGTTTGCATTCCATGCTGTGAAGCTGGAAAGAGCTGAGCTCCAGTACCGCAAAATCCGAGGGCAACATTTCGTCAACCTCACAGAGCAAGGGGTGACCGATATTACCGCCGAGATGCACCGTAAATCCCTGGGCTTTGAGCAGCTCGGATATTATCGTTGTCGTGGTTGTCTTGCCGTCGCTGCCTGTGACTGCGATTATCCTGCACGGGCAAAGCTTAAAGAACACTTCCATCTCAGAGGTCACAACCGCACCGTTTGCCGCAGCATTGGTCAAATGCTCGTCAAAGGGCATTAGTCCCGGGGTTCGAAAAACTATATCATAATCAAGGTTATCGAGATAGCTTTCACCGAGGGAGAATTTTGCGCCGAGTGAAAGCAGTCTTGTGAAATCCTCGCCAAGTTCTGCCGCGCTGCGCTTATCGCAGACCGTTACATCGCAGCCTTCCGAAAGCAGTTTATCTATAAGGGGTTTATTGCTTACGCCTATGCCTATAACGCATATACGCTTATCTTTAACAGAGCTTATATATTCATTCAATGTCATGATATGACCCTCCAAATCTTTATTATTATAAAGCTATTGCAGTATAAAAACAAGAAATTTCTATTGACTTGGGGTGCATTCGTGGTTAAAATATCGTCTTGAGTGGGCCGAACGACCGCGGGCACATTTCGAAAGAAAGTGCATGAGGAAAGTCCGGGCTCCATAGGGCAAGGATAACGGGTAACGCCCGCCAGGGGTGACCCTCGGACAAGTGCAACAGAAATATACCGCCGAGCTCTCTCGGTAAGGGTGGAAAAGTGAGGTAAGAGCTCACTCGCCGGTCGGAGACGATGCGGTGCTGTAAACTCTATCCGGAGCAACACCGTGGGAGGACATAAGATTGGCCCGATCGTCCTCAGGAGGTGGCTTAAGCCTGTCGGCAACGGCGGGATTAGATAGATGGTCGTTTAAGACAGAACCCGGCTTATAGACCCACTCACCAAAAGAAAAACCGCCTATGGCGGTTTTTTGCTTTATAGGCGGCGAAGCAGTTCTATCAGGAACTCCCATACGCGCTGCGTTGAGGCTATATCCAGCTTTTCACTCGTTGTATGTATATCAGGTATATTAGGTCCGAACGAAATGCAGTCAAGCTCATCAATTTTGTCGGCAAATAGGCCGCACTCAAGGCCTGCGTGTATAACGCAAAGCTCGGGCTTAGCTCCGTAAAGGCGCTCATAGACCATCACAGCTTTATCTCTCAGAGCCGAATTCTTCTTATACTCCCATGCCGGATATTCACCGTCAAAGCGGAGTTTTCCGTCACTCATCTTGACAATTTTCAGCAGTTTGTTGCGTATATTGAGCATTTCTGCGGCCGCTGAGCTTCTGAGGCAAAAGCTTAGTGAAACGGTATTATTCCGAGTCTTTACTACTCCGAGATTGAGCGAAGATTCCACAAGCCCCTCGATATCGCCGCTCATGGTCTGCACGCCGTTTGGAACAACGGATAATGCGGAAATGATTTTGTCGGTCATCTCTTCATCGGATGCAAAGACGCACCGATTTCCAAGCTCGTTCACTCTTATTGACAGCTCCGGATCAGTTGTCTTGTACTGCTCCAGTGAACGCTTAAAGAAGCCATCAACCACCGACAAAACAGTTTCAAAGTCAGACTCCGATATGGCAATTACGGCACGGGTACTATTTGCAATTGCATTGTCCTTCTCGCCGCCGTCTATCGATACCAGTCTAAACACTGCTGAACCGTTTATATCCGCAAGCAGCTTTAACATAAGGATATTGGAATTTGCCCTGTTTTTATGTATCTCGTTTCCTGAGTGACCTCCTGTAAGACCGCCTATTTGCAGCTCAACGCAGAAACGCTCGGTTTTCTGCGCGTCAAGAGTATATTCGGCAAGTGCGTGCATACCCCCTGCACATCCGCAGGTTATTACTCCTTCTGCTTCAGAGTCGATATTTAGCATCGTTTTGCCGTGAAGAAACGAAGCGTCAAGGAATTGTGCTCCGTCCATGCCGGTCTCCTCGTTTATTGTGAAAACAACTTCAACAGGAGGATGCTCTATGCTGTCGGAATCAAGAACCGCCATCGCCATCGCAACAGCTATGCCATCATCGGCACCTAGACTCGTTCCCTCTGCCCATATGTATTTGCCGTCTGTTTTAAGCTTCAGTCCCTCATTTTCAAGGTCAATTCCACAGTCCGGTGTTTTGACCGCAACCATATCCATATGCCCCTGAATTATTACCGTATCATGCGCTTCATAGCCACATGAGGCTTCTTTGTATATAATAACATTGCCGAGCTCATCACAGTAGTGCTTAAGACCTCTCTGCTTTGCAAACTTGCAGCATAGATTACTTATCTGCGTAGTATTATTCGATCCGTGAGGAACGGAAGATATCATTTCAAAATATTCAAAAACCTTTTTCGGTTCTAAACCATTAAGTGCTGACATTGCTCACTCCCACTTAGACCATACATCGGGCATATAACCCACAGTAGCCTGTTTTCCGTTTCTGACAATTGGCGTTTTGATAAGCCACGGACACTCAAAAAGCTTATCAAGCTTTGCCTCACAAGAAGCAAGATACTGTATCATGGGGTAATCGACATCCGATGTGTTTATCATTGCTTCAAGCCCTACGGCGTTTTTAACGGAGTTTAGCTCCCCTCTGCTCATGCCGTATCTATTAATATCAACAAACTGGTACTTAATGCGTCTTTCTTTAAAATAGCGTTCGGCTTTCCTGGTGTCAAAGCACTTGCTTTTACCAAAAATTTGTATATTCACAGCATTCTCCCCATTATCTCGTAAAGATTGTTCCAAAAAATGTCCTTGACGAGTTCTTCCGAAAAATTAAGCCTTAAAAGCTCGTTATAAAGCTTTTCGAGATCCTGCACTCCGTCGATTCCGTTTGGGGTGCAGTCAATACCATCGAGGTCACAGCCAAGGAAAAGGGATCTTTCTCCGCCTAAGGACATAAAATGCTCGATATGCGACACAACTGCGGCAATATCCTTGCCTAAGCCCAAAAATTCAGGATATAGGTTTATTCCGACACCGCCGCCGATCTTAATAAGCTCCCTAAACTGCTCATCGCTTAAGTTTCTCGGGACATCGCAAACTGTTTTGGCGTTGGAATGACCGGCAATAACAGGCTTTGTGATAATCTCGAGTGTGTCCCAAAAGCCGCTCACTGATATATGCGACATATCCAGGGCAAAACCCATTTTTTGAGCCTTTTTTACAAATGCCCT
This sequence comes from Oscillospiraceae bacterium, assembly GCA_016292445.1. Taxonomy (GTDB): domain Bacteria; phylum Bacillota; class Clostridia; order Oscillospirales; family Oscillospiraceae; genus F23-B02. The sequence continues at coordinate 38,814 of JAEDIN010000001.1, forward strand.
ACCCTTTTCACTTAAGCCCCTGCCGCTTCCCATAGCCGAACCGCATAGCTCATTATCAAAATTCCATGTTGGATGAAGTATTCTTACGCCATTCCGATGCGCTTCTTCAAGCGAAGCTATCTGCTCACAGCCCTCAACCGATATAAATGCAGCAATTCTACCGGATTTGACAGTATCCTCTAAGTCATGAAAATTCAGACATAGCTTAACTATGTCTGAATTTTTCTCTATTTCGCGATTGAGCTTTTCAAGCATCGCTTTTGATTTTTCTTTAGGCTGCGCAAGTGTTTCAGAGCAGACCGCAAAAATCTGAGCTGACGGAGAAAACTTACCTAATCTGTTAAGGTCAAGGTGAAAGCTGTTGCTGCGCAAGCTTTCGCAATCTGTCGCGATCCTTGAAATCGTATCACAATGACAGTCAAAAAGCGGTATTCTCATACTTCGGATATCAGCGGCAGAATCATCGGACTGCGCTTAGTCACCTTGTACAGATAGCTTGAAACATTGCTCTTGATGCGGCTTTTTATTGACGCCCAATCCTTAACACCGCTCTCCTCGCAGGTCATTACTGTCTCGCGTGTGACTCTCTTAAGCTCTTCGATCATTGATTCTGCTTCCTTTACATAGACAAAGCCTCTTGTGAGTATCTCGGGCTCTGCGAGCATGGCGTTGTCCCAAGAGGACAGGGTAACAACTATTACCACCATACCGTCCTCGGCAAGTCTGTGCCTGTCACGCATTACAACGCTGCCGACATCGCCCACGCCCATACCGTCAACCATTACTGCGCCGGACTGCACCGCACCGTTGAGCTTAACGCTCTTCTTTGACAGTTCAATCACTTTGCCGTTTTCACCTATGACAATATTTTTAGGCGCAATGCCCATCAGTTTACCGAGCTCGGCGTGCTTGACGAGCATACGGTACTCGCCGTGAACGGGAATAAAATACTTGGGCTTTACCAGCGCAAGCATCATCTTCTGTTCTTCTTGCGAAGCATGACCGGATACATGAAGTTCAGTATGACGGTCATAGATGACCTCTGCTCCCTTGTGGAACAGCTCGTCGATTACTTTGCTTATCATGTTCTCGTTTCCCGGGATTGCAGATGCGGATATAATGACGCGGTCACCGGCTTCAATATTTATCTGACGGTGTTCTGAAAAAGCCATGCGGTACAGCGCAGACATAGTCTCGCCCTGACTTCCTGTGGAGATAATTACCACCTTATTCTTGGGAAGCTTGTTGATTTGATTTATATCAACCATTGTATCTTCCGGTATATTCAGATAGCCCAGCACACTTGCAACACGCAGAATATTCTCCATGCTGCGGCCGGTTATGCCGACCTTGCGCTTATATTTTGCGGCCACATCGATGATTTGCTGAAGCCTGTGAACATTTGAAGCAAAGGTAGTGATAATGATACGCTGGTCACAGTTTTTGAACAACATATCAAATGTTTCGCCGACCTTGCGTTCAGAGGCTGAGTGGCCGGGCTTTTCTACATTAGTCGAGTCGCTCAGAAGTGCAAGCACGCCCTCGTTTCCAAGCTGACCGAGACGAGGCAGGTCGATCATATTACCCTGTACAGGTGTAACATCGATCTTGAAGTCGCCGGTATGAATTATCGTGCCAAGCGGCGTTTTGATTGCAAGGGCAACCGCATCAGCAATACTGTGATTAACATTGATAAATTCAATACTAAAGCATCCGAGTCTGAACACATCTCCTGCCCTCTTGGTAAAAATCTGTGTATTATAAAGCAGATCGTGTTCCTCAAGCTTTAGTTCAACAAGCGCTGCGGTGAGCGGCGTTGCGTAAATTGGTACATCAAGCTCACTCATCACATACGGAATTGCGCCGATATGGTCCTCGTGGCCGTGAGTAAGGATAATACCTTTTATCCTATCGGCATTGGCTTTAAGATAAGATATATCCGGAATAACAATATCAATTCCGTACATCTGCTCGTCGGGAAAACCAAGACCGCAGTCAACAACAATAATATCGGTACCGCATTCAAAGGCGGTCATATTTTTTCCTATTTCACCGAGACCACCGAGCGGGATTATTTTTATTTTAGGTGTCATAAATGCCTCCATTCATAATTTTTGAGATTCCGAAAACGAAAAACAAAGAGGACCTCGCTCAAAACTGCCCTGTTTCGCAGTATTAAGCGTGGCAATCCCCCCACACATATTCGGTATGTAAAAAAAGTTTACGCGCTCATGCCGCGGACATTTGCCCACGGTTTAATTATAGCCTTAAAATTACAATTCAATTCTGCCTTCTATTGCCCTAAGCAGAGTAGCTTCATCGGCAAATTCGAGATTTGAGCCTACGGGAATACCGTAAGCAAGTCGGGTCACCTTAACATCAAAGGGCTTTAACAATCTGGATATGTACATTGCGGTTGCATCACCCTCGGTATCCGGGTTTGTTGCCATAATGATTTCTTTGATTTCGCTGTCATCGGTCGAAACGCGCTTTACAAGCTCACTTATCCTTATGTCATCGGGGCCGACATGGCTTATTGGCGACAAAACACCATGAAGGACATGATATACGCCGTTATATTCGTGGCTGCGTTCAATCGAAAGCACATCACGAGGCTCGGATACGACGCATACGGTGCTTTTATCCCTTCTGTTGCTCTGACATACAGGACACACATCACCCTCGGTAAGGTTCTGGCAGATCTTGCAGCAGCTAACATGAGATTTAGCCTCCATAATTGCTGAAGCAAAGCTTTCCGCCTCGCCTTCGGGCAAGGAAAGGACATGAAATGCCAGACGCTGCGCGCTTTTTCTGCCTATGCCGGGCAAAGAAGCAAATTTATCTATAAGGTTTTCGAGTGATGCAGGGAAAAATGCCATAGAAATATCTCCAATTACGCGTTTCTTATCGCTTCAATCTGTGCAGCGCGATCAGCCTTGCCGAAAACGGCACTACCGGCAACAAGTACATTTGCTCCGGCTTCTTTTACAAGCTTTGAAGTCACGGGGTCAATACCGCCATCAACCTCAAGCTCACAGTCAAGACTTCTGCGGTCAATTTCCTCACGGAATTGCTTTATCTTCGGAAGCTGGTCGTGCATAAAGCTCTGCCCCCCGAAACCGGGTTCAACCGTCATAACAAGGACCATATCAAGTCTGTCAATAAAAGGGAAAATAGCTTCTGCCGGAGTTTTCGGTTTAACAGACAAACCTACCTTCTTTCCACAGCCCTTGACAATATCAATTGCCTCGTTAATTTTCTCGGCTGTATCGGCTTCCACATGGAACATGACAAGATCGGCACCTGTCCTGCAGAAAACCTCGGCATATCTGACGGGACGGTCGATCATAAGATGCACATCGAGAAACATATCCGTTGTCTTACGAACTGATTTCAAGACGGGAATGCCTATCGATATATTTGGAACAAATTCGCCGTCCATAACATCAAAATGCACATAATCGGCCCCGCCGCACTTTATATCTTCAATTTCGGCTCCGAGCTTGGAAAAATCCGCAGAGAGAATTGAAGGAGCTATCTTTATCATGTCATTAACCTCAATTTAAGCTACAGCATAAAATGATTCAGCGGTCAGGTGCGCGCCGCCTCTTTCATATATCCGGAGGATGCTCTTATTTGGAGTATCCTCCGGGCTGCACAGACTTTTACTTCATAATTATACTACACAAGATATTGATTAGCAAGCACCAATGACCATAAATATATTGTGAAAAAAGCAGAAAAGCAAACGCTTCTCTGCTTTCATTTTATACTTATGCCTCGGGCAGCTTACATACATCTATCCATTCAATGGCGTTAGAATACTTAAAAAGCTCATCCAGGTTCAGTTCAATTGCGCTGTTTCCGCTGCCTACAGCCGGAAATACAGTTGTAAATCGCTTCAGACTCTCATCAAGGTAGACTTCAATGCCTTCGTTGATGCCGAACGGGCAAACCCCGCCGACCGGGTGGCCGACAAGCTCAAGGACCTCATCCGGTGAGGGCATTTTGGCTTTCATATGGAATTTGTCCTTAAATTTTCTGTTATCAATGCGCGCATCACCTGCCGCAAGTATAAGAATACAGCTATCGTCCTTTTTAAACGATAGAGTCTTGGCTATTCTTGCGCCCTCAACGCCGAGGGCTAAAGCCGCGAGCTCAACTGTAGCGCTCGAGACAGGAAACTCAAGTACCCTTTCCTCCATGCCAAACTGTCTGAAATATGCTCTTCCCTTTTCAATAGACATTTACATCACCGTTATTTCAGAATTATTTTATTAAAACTTTTCTTACCCCGCTTGATTATTATACCTTCCTTGAGGGCATCTGCACTAAATGCAGCGGAAATATCCGAAATCTTAGTATCGTTTACGGAAACACCGCCCTGTTGAATATTGCGCCTCGCCTCGGACTTTGATGCGCAAAGACCGGTTTTTACAAGCGCAGTCATAATATCGATCACACCGTCTGTCAGATCGTCGGAAGTAATCTCGGTCGTGGGCATACTTTCATTATTTCCGTTGCCGCCGAAAAGCGCCTTTGAGGACGCTTCGGCTGCCTTTGCCTCCTCCTCGCCGTGGACAAGTGCGGTAAGCTCATATGCAAGGATCTCTTTTGCACGGTTGAGCTGTGAGCCCTCCCACTTATCCATTTCCTCTATCTGCTCAAGGGGCAGGAAGGTCAGCATACGAATACATTTGAGCACATCGGCATCACCGACATTACGCCAATACTGATAGAATTCAAACGGAGAGGTCTTATTCGGGTCAAGCCAAACTGCGCCGGATGCAGTCTTGCCCATCTTCTTGCCTTCCGAGTTGAGCAGGAGTGTGATGGTCATGGCGTGGGCGTCCTTGCCGAGCTTGCGGCGAATAAGCTCTGTGCCGCCGAGCATATTGCTCCACTGATCGTTGCCGCCGAACTGCATATTGCAGCCGTAGTGCTGGAACATATAGTAGAAGTCGTAGCTCTGCATTATCATGTAGTTAAACTCAAGGAAGCTCAAACCCTTTTCCATGCGCTGCTTGTAGCATTCGGCTCTGAGCATGTTGTTGACGGAGAAGCATGCGCCGACTTCGCGCAGAACTTCAATATAGTTAAGCGGCTTGAGCCATGCGGAATTGCGTAGCATAAGTGCCTTACCGTCGGAAAAGTCGATAAACTTCTCCATCTGCCTTTTAAAGCACTCTGCATTGTGCGCGATGGTCTCCTCGGTCAGCATCTGGCGCATATCGGAGCGGCCTGAGGGGTCACCAATGAGAGTTGTACCGTCTCCGATAAGGGCAATGGGCTTGTTTCCCGCCATCTGAAGACGCTTCATAAGGCACAGTGCCATGAAGTGACCTACATGGAGGGAATCTGCCGTGCAGTCAAAGCCGATGTAAAATGTGGCCTTGCCGTTGTTTACCATTTCTCTTATCTCATCTTCATTTGTTACCTGAGCTATAAGTCCTCTGGCAACGAGTTCGTCGTAAATGTTCACTTATTTTCTCCTTATTCTCTGTTTTCCTTTATAATTCTTTCCGCAGTCTCAGCCATGAAGCCTATTATTTCAGGGCAGCTGACGCCGTTTTTCTTAAGCTCAACACAGCGCACATAACCGTACTTATCACGGGCTGTGTCCACGCATTCAGTTGCAATTAAGGCAATTTTATTCTTACCCTCAAAATCTGTCGGTCCCTTTGCAGGGCAGGCAAGTCCAGCCGCCATGACGGAACCGGAAATTGCCCCGCAAATCTCGCCGCTGCGCACTCCGCCGCCGAAGCCTGCGGATATTGCAAAAGCCGTCTGTTCGTCAATATCATAATAATCGCGGCAGGCGGCAAGCACGGACTGTGCGCAATTATAGCGGTTTTTGTGGTATTCCAAGGCTCTTTCTTTTATACCCATATTTCTATCCTCCAAAAGAATAAAGCCCTCTGCCAATTTTGACAGAGGGCGAATTAACGCGGTACCACCTCTATGCTCCGTATCCTCACGGATCCGGCCTCGGTGAGTTAATAACTCAAGCGCAATATCGGGCGCAACCCGTCACAGCCTACTTGATTTCGGTGTGCCGCTCCAAGCCGTATTCAACCGGAAAAGCTCTCCCCTTTTCAGCCAACAGGGTCTCTCTGTGCAGCTTATTCCGGTCTACTATTGCTCTTCTATGCGTTTACCTGCATGATTATACATAATTAATTTTTGCTTGTCAACTTATAATTATCGGCAGCCCTAAGTTGCTCCTCGGCACTTGCAAGGGTTAGCTCTGACACATTATCGCCGCCATGCATTCTCGCGAGTTCGAGGCATCTGCCCTCACGGTCAAGCTCTTTTACCTGGGTGTAGGTCCTGCCGTTACGCTCATTCTTTTCGATTAAGTCATGATTATCGGCAATAGCGGCTATTTGGGGCAGATGTGTAATGCACAGCACCTGCTTGCCGCGCGAAAGGTCGGACATCTTCTCACCGACGCGCTGAGCCGCAATACCGGATACTCCGGTGTCAATTTCATCGAAAACCATGGTCTCAATCGGGTCATTCTTTGAAAAAACGGTTTTCATGGCGAGCATTATTCTGCTAAGTTCACCGCCGGAAGCAATTTTTGAAATTCGGCCGAGTGCTTCGCCTGCATTTGCAGAAATAAGGAACTTGACATCATCTGCGCCGGTAGCATCAAAGCCCATTTCCGTTTCAACAGGCTCGATTGACACAGAAAAACGAACAGAAGGCATATTAAGATCTCTAAGCTCGCTGACTATGCGCTTTTCAAGGCTTTGTGCTGCAGCCTGACGCTTTTTGCTCAGATCTGATGCAATTTTTTTGCAGTTTCCTATATGCTTTTCAAGCTGTTTGTTCAGCTTTATAAGCATATCCCCTGCATATTCAAGCTCAGCCAGCTTTTTTCTGCATTCGTCAAGGTGCGCCAGCATCCCCTCTTCGTCGGTATTATACTTACGACGAAGTTTTTTAAGTAATGAAAGTCTGTTTTCTATATTATCATACTCTTCGGGTGAAAATTCAAGACTGTCTCTGAAGTCTCTTATACGCTCCGAGGCATCAAAAAGCAGCGAGGATGCGTTTTCGATTATATCAAATGTTTCTCTAAGCTCGTCTGTTATAGACGCAGCTCTGCCAATGAGGGCAGACGCTTCATCTGTTAGCGACTGAGCGCTTTGGTCGGCGGCATACAGGGCATTGTATGCGCCGTCAAGTGCCTCCGTCAGTTTTTCTGAATTTCTCAGGAGGTCTCTTTTTGATGAAAGCTCGTCATCCTCGCCTATCTTTAAATTTGCCTTTTCAAGCTCGTCTATCTGGTATTGAAGGCTATCCGCTAAGCGTTCCTTCTCAATCTCATCCATGGAGAGGCGCTTAATTTCCCTTTTACATACCCTATATTCTGTATATGCAGCGTTATAGCGTTCAAGAGTATCGGAATACTCACCGTAGCTGTCAAGATAAGCAAGATGATTTGCCTCATCCATAAGCTGTCTGCCATCGTTCTGACCGTGAATATCCAGCAGCAGTGCACCAAGTTCGCGCAATTGAGCCACGCTAACGGGAGTGCCACACACACGGCAGCTGTTTTTGCCTTCCGCGCTGATTTTTCGCTGAATGATAATTTCGTCCTCAAACTCTATGTCGTTTTCTTTAAACCATTCGGCGGCATTAGCAGACTCAAAAACAGCAGAAACAACGCCTTTATCCGCTCCTGTTCTCACAAGCTCGCGGCTAGTTCTTGCTCCAAGCACTGCACCGAGGGAATCGACGACAATGGATTTACCTGCGCCTGTTTCACCGGTGAGCACAGTTAATCCCTTGCGAAACTCAATATCCGCTTTTTCAATCACAGCAATATTTTCAATATGCAGCTCTGTAAGCATATCAGTTCCTCTTTATCAAATCATTTCGTCAATCTCGTGGCAGAAATCCTCAGCAGCCTTGTTGCTCAGCATAGCAAGAAATGCCGTGTCATCACCGGCGAGAGTGCCGGCAAGGGTTTGTATATGCATCGAGTCAAGTGTTGCACACGCCGCATTTGCCAAGCCCGGCAGCGTCTTTATAACTATAATATTCTGCGCAACAGTGTAAGAAGTCACACTTTCGCGGAATATCTTGCGCAGTCTTTGCTCGTGGTCGTTGTCTTTTTTCTTGCCGCTTACGGCATAATGGTGTTTTCCGTCAGCGCCGAGCTCCTTGACAAGATGAAGTTCCTTAATGTCCCTCGAAAGAGTAGCCTGCGTGCTCGCAACACCGTGAGCAGCAAGCGCTTCTATGAGTTGGGCCTGAGTTTCAATGTTCTGCTCGGATATTATCTGCAAAATCAAATTGTGTCTTGTGTTTTTCATTCTCTTTCCCCTATCGATTCTTATAAAGCAGCTTATCAAAGGTTGAATCGTAAAAGCTGCTGAGGCCCATATGAACTAAGTTTGCAACTTTTTTAGATTGTCGCACAGTGACTATATCATCATTTGCTAAGTCTACGCCTTTAGCACCGTCAACGGACACATATGCCCGTCGGTCATGAATTCTTTCCGCCTTGACCGTGACCTTCCTGTCCGGCCCGAGAACAAAGGTCTTCGCTCCCATAACATGGGCGCATATCGGTGAAACGATAAAGTTTTTTGCCTCGGGTTCAACGATAGGCCCTCCGGCCGACATCGAGTAGCCGGTAGAACCGGTCGGAGTCGAAACGATAATTCCGTCTCCGGAAAAACTCACCATCATATCTCCGTCGCACCATGCAGTGAGCTTGATACAATCGCCCATGCCATGAATGACTACATCGTTCAGCCCAACATCGCTGTAAATGACCTTACCGTTTCTCTTGAGCTCGACATCTATCATCATGCGGTAGCTTGAAACATAATTTCCCGCAGCGGCATCAAGTATCAACTCAAGCTTATCCGGCTCAAGCGGTGCCATAAACCCCTTAGTGCCAAGGTTAATTCCAAGCATAGGCGTATCGGTATGATTAAGGTATCTTGCTGCGTGGAGCATAGTGCCGTCACCGCCAATTATAACAAACAAAGCAGCATCACCCGAAACACTGTTCCAATCGCTTATCCTAATGCTTTGCGGAATTGCGTCAGGGTCATCAGCACCGAAAACCGGGCAAATCTCAGTCCTGTAACCGTTTGTTTCAAGCAGGGATTTTGCTTTCAGCGTAAGCTCAAGTCCCGTATCCCTGAAGGGATTAGGGCACAAAACTATTAAATCGGTCATTGTCTACTCCTTAAAGGCACTCATGCGAGGCCTCAACTATTGCCTTCGCATCGATTTTTTGTGCTTCGTGTACACCCTTTTTCATGTAGCATAGATATTCACGGTTTCCCTCAGGACCTTTTATCGGAGAAAAATCGAGCCCCATAACCGTCATACCAACGGTCGGTGCAAAGCTGAGGACACTCTCAATGACTGAAAGGTGCACGGCCTTATCACGAATAACACCTTTTTTTCCGACTTCTTCTTTCCCTGCCTCAAACTGTGGCTTTATTAGACAGACAAGCTGTGCATCATCCTTTAAGAGCGCGCAAACCGCCGGTAAAACAAGCTTAATCGATATAAACGAAAGATCCATAACGCAAATATCCAGCGGTTCGGGTATCTCCTCAGAGCTGATATATCGAATATTTGTGCGCTCCATGTTGACAACTCGCTCATCGTTTCTTAAACTCCACGCAAGCTGTCCGTAGCCGACATCAACGGCATATACCTTTGCAGCTCCGTTTTTTAGCAAAACATCGGTAAATCCGCCGGTGGAAGCTCCGCAGTCGACGCAAACCTTTTCTTTAATATCTATAGGGAACACCTTTAATGCTTTTTCAAGCTTTAACCCGCCTCTGCTGACATACGGCAAAGCAGCACCCTTGACCTCAACCTTGGCATCGGGAAGCACCTGCATACCGGGCTTATCGGCACGCTGACCGTTGACAAATACAAGTCCGCTCATTACAGTCGTTTTGGCTCTTTCCCTGCTCTCTGCAAGTCCGAGGTCAAAAACCAGTTGGTCCAATCTAATCTTTTTCACTTTACACCTCTAACAAGCATGACCGCTTTTTTGTAAAGGCTGCCCGGGTCAAGACAACAATCCTTATACAACTCGCTGACGCTTCCGTGCGTCACTATTCCGTCGCCAAGGCTGCAAATCATGCTGCCCTCAAGGGATACGCCCGCTTCTTCTGCTATCGTCAAAATTTCGTTGCCTATACACCCGTGCTCGCACACATCCTCAGCAGTCAGGAGCCGTTTTGTTTTGTTCAGTGATGTGATAATATCATCCGTAATTAACGGTTTTATCTGTGAAATCTTGATGACCTCTGCCGATATTCCGTCCTTAGCAAGCCAATCGGACAGCTCAAGCATTGTATTTATCATTGTTCCGTATGCTGCAAGGGTTATGTCGCTGCCGTTAGCAAGAGTCTCTGTATTTCCGCAGCTTACAGCCTTATATGTTCCCTCGCCGCCTCGTGGATATCTGATAGCTACCGGCCCGTCCATTTCGTTTATGGCAGTATCGAGCATTTGCTCAAGTTCGGCAAAGCTTGAAGGGCACAAGATAGTCATTCCGGGAACGGAGCCCAGGTAGTCCACATCGAATACCCCGTGATGAGTTTCGCCGTCGCTGCCGACAAGGCCTGCCCTGTCAACGCAGAAAACGATATGAAGATTAAGAAGTGATACATCGTGAATCAGCATATCATACGCTCGCTGCAAGAAGCTTGAATATATAGCGACAACAGGTACAAGCCCTTGCTTTGCCATGCCCGCCGCCATTGAAACGGCGTGCTGTTCGGCAATGCCTACATCAAAAAAGCGTTCCGGATATTTCTCGGAAAAATCGTTTAAGCCAGTTCCTGATGACATTGCAGCGGTTATGGCTACTATATTTTTGTTCTTCTGTGAAAGCTCGACAAGCTTTTTGCCAAACACGGCAGAGAAACTGGTACCGCTTTTTTGAAGCTCGCCTGTAACCGGATTGAATTTGCCTACACCGTGATACTTATCAGGATGCTTTTCGGCATACTCGCAGCCTTTACCCTTGGTGCTTATGACATGGACGAGTACCGTGGTCCTCATTTCTTTTGCCCATCGAATAACCGTCTCCAGCTGTTCAACATCGTGGCCATCAACGGGTCCAAGATAATAAATGCCCATTGAATCAAAGAGATTTGAGGGCAGAATGGATTTTTTTAGGGCTTCCTTGAGCTTATGATTCATTTCATAAACAGGTGTTATCTGTCCGACTGTGCGACGATACCAGCGTTTAAAGTTGATATACCCGGGCTTTATACGCTCTCTTGATAAAAGCTTTGCCATTCCGCCTACATTACTGTTTATCGACATACCGTTGTCGTTAAGAATAATGACAATCGGCTCGTCGCAGCCGCCGACATTTGCAAGTCCTTCATACGCTAAGCCGCCGGTTAGTGCACCGTCACCGATGACGGCAACAACATCGTAGTTTTCATGTTTTAATGTCCTTGCTCTTGCCATTCCGAGGGCGACTGAAACGGAATCTGAGGCGTGGCCTGCAATGAACGAATCATCAACCGCCTCGTAAGGCTTGGGAAAACCCGAAATACCACCATGGCAACGCAAGGTGTTGAAGCAATCCCTGCGGCCGGTTATTATCTTGTGCGCATAGCTTTGATGCCCGACATCAAAAACAATTCTATCCCTTGAGCTGTCATATACCCTATGAAGTGCAACAGTTAGTTCAACCGCTCCGAGGTTTGACGCAAGATGTCCGCCGGTCTTTGAGACATTCTCTATAATAAACTGTCTCAACTCGTTACACAGCGGCTTTAAATCACTGGTATCAAGCATTTTTATATCATTTGAAGAATTTATTTTATTCAGAATATTCAAAATAATGCCTCGATAAATATCTATTTATTCGCATAAAATGCTATTTTATATAATAACAAACCACACCGAATATTACAATAGATAATCGGTGTGGTTTTAAATTTTGTTTACAACTAATTTAATCTGGTGACCATTGAATCGGCGAGCTCGCAAAGTAATTCTGTATCGTCAAACGCAGTGGTAAGCACTTTTTTTGCGTTCTGCGTCAGTGTTTGAATCATTTCCATGCAGCGTTCCGGACCAAGGAGTGCCATATAGGTATTCTTATTCTCCTCGGCATCGGAGCCTATTGGCTTGCCGAGCTGCTCACTTGTACTGATAACATCCAGCATATCGTCCCTTATCTGGAAGGCCGCGCCAATTGCCGCCCCGAACATTCCGGCTGCTTCAAGCTGCTTATCGTTACCGCCTGCCGCAGCAACACCCATCATACACGCTGCAGTAAGCAATGCGCCGGTTTTTCGGCTGTTGATCTCGTCAAGCTCTTTTTCGCTCAGTATTTTATTTTCACCTATCATGTCCAGATATTGCCCACCGCACATACCGTCTGCGCCGACAGCATCGGCAAGTATGCGAGCGCAGTCTGCTCTCGCGGCGGCAGGTAATTCGCTGCGAAGTATAGTTCCAAAAGCCTCAGCCTGAAGCGCGTCACCTGCAAGAACCGCCGTACATTCACCGTAAACAACATGATTTGTAGGTTTTCCGCGGCGAAGATCATCATTGTCCATGCACGGCAGGTCATCGTGGATAAGGCTGTAAGTGTGAAGCATCTCAATTGCGCAGGCTGCCGGAAGTGCCTTATCGATGTCTCCTCCGGCAATTGCGCAAAACTCAAGCACAAGTATCGGTCTGATACGCTTACCGCCGGCGTTGAGGCTGTAGCGCATTGAATCGAACAGCCCCTTTTGCGGCATATCGTCCGCTTTAAAGTATTCGGAAAGCTTTGCGTCGATAAGGTTTTTGTATTCGCTTAATGTCATATCACTCTTTATCCTCAAACGGAAGCTCGACAGGCTCACCGTCAGGGCCTTTCTTCAGTTTTACAACCATCTGCTCAGCCTCGTTCAGCATAGCATCACAGTCTGTTATAAGGACTGTTCCCTCTTCAAAAAGCTTCAGCGAATCGCTTAGCGGAGCATCGCCCTTTTCAAGTGATCTGACTATTTCGTCAAGTCTTGTTATTGCCTGCTCAAAGCTCAGTTTCCTCTCATTCATGTTTAATTGCCTCACTTTCCTCTACGCGGCATTTGATAATACCGTCATTGACGCAAAGCCTTAGCTTGTCGTCCGGTTTTACATCGTCTATGCTTCGTACAAGCTCTCCCCTGATGTCTGCAGCAATGGCATAGCCCCTTCCAAGGACTTTTAATGGGCTCATAGCGTCAAGAGAAGCCGCAAGCCTTACAAAATCTCGCCGTTTTTCGGAATTTGACCTATCAGCGGCGGCGATAAATTTGTCTTTCACATAATCAAGCTCCGCACGCTTACTGTCAACATACGCCATAGGCGTCTGAAGCACTCTGCGCTTTTTGAGCTCCTCAAGCTTTGACGAAATTGTCATCAATTTTTTGCGCACCGCCTGCGACTGACGGATACCCAGGTTTTCAAGCAGCTCTCTCATATCCGCCGCATTGGGAACGGCGACCTCTGCCGCATTTGACGGAGTTGATGCTCTTACATCGGCAACATAGTCGGATATGGTCACATCGGGCTCATGACCAACCGCAGATATAACCGGAAGCTCTGAGTCATATATTGCCCTTGCTACCCGTTCATCGTTAAAGGCCCACAGGTCCTCAATTGAACCTCCGCCTCTGCCCGTAATTATGATTTCGGCAATCTTGTGTTTGTTTGCATATCTGATTGCCCCTACTATCTCCGGCGGTGCTTCAACACCCTGTACCCTAACAGGAAGCAGAATCACCTTAGTCATCGGCCAGCGTTTGCCGAGTATTCTTATCATATCATGCACGGCAGCGCCGGCGGAAGACGTGATAATGGCTATCTTTTTCGGAAACGGCGGAAGCTGCTTTTTATGTTCAGGGTCAAAAAGCCCCTCTGAAGCAAGCTTCGCTTTAAGCTGCTCAAATGCTATCTGGAGGTCGCCCGTTCCCTCGGGTATCAGATCTGTGCAATAAAGCTGATACGCACCATCGCGCGGAAATACCGACACACGACCAAAAGCAGTGACACCCATACCGCTTTCCGGACGAAAGCGCAGCTTTGATGCACTGCTTTTGAACATTACGCACCTTAAACTGCTTTCCGAATCCTTAAGTGTAAAGTAGTGATGCCCCGAGGGATATATCTTGTAATTGGACAGCTCTCCCCGGACGCATACTTTATTAAGCATAGGCTCGCAGTCTATAAGTGTCTTTATTAGATTATTAAGCTCCGATACAGTCAGAGTATTTTCATTCATTCTTTTGTCTCCGCTTCAACGGCAGCTTCATAATTCAGCTCACCGCGCATAAAGCCGCCGAGAACTCCGTTAATGAAGGAGACCGTTTCAGGTTCATCATATCCCTTTGCAAGCTCAATTGCCTCATTTATGGCGGTCGCATTGGGGATATCATCCATATACAGTACCTCGCATATCGCGCAGCGCATAACGGCAACAGCCGTCTTGGAAATTCTGCCGATTTTCCAGCCGTTAGAATACTTGTTGATATAATTATCTATCTGTATTCTGTAATCCTCGACAAGACTTGCAAGTCGGATTATATAATCCTTCTGCTTCTTCTCGGGGTATTCGGCGTACAGTTCGTCCACATCGGCAAGTGTTGAAAAGTATTCCTTATCAAAAAAATCGTCAACGATATCAGCAACGGTCTTCCCGCTTGCTGCTGCATAAAAACCAAGCTGTACTGCGATCTCTCTTGCAGTAGTTCTCTTCATGCTACAACCCTCACAGAATCACTTTTCAAAAGCTACACCGGAGACATGGACATTGACCTCCGCCTTGTCGATGCCGGTGATTGCCTGAACAGCCTCGGTAACGGAATTCTGCACTTCCTTAGCTACATTGACTATGTTGCAGCCGTAGCGGACAAGGATTATTGCATCGACTTTAATCGTATCATCTACTATCTGGACCTTGATTCCCTTGGAAACGGTCTTTATTCCAATAAGCTCGGCAAGCTCCGCACCTGCGGTGTTGGAAATACCGGCAACTCCGTCTATCTCGGTTATAGCCGTGCGCACCATTGTGGATATTACTTCCTCGGAAATATTGATACTTCCGTTTTCTGCCTTGCAGCTTATATAATTATCGCCCATTTTTATTGCCTCCAAATTGATTTCATGACATTGTACCACATCGGTGGCAAAAAATAAAGCATAAAAAGACGGGAAAACCCGTCTTTTTATGCTGATATTTCGATTATATTGAGCTGCGCTGCTTTATAATCCGTTTCGGATGTGACCGTTTCGGTTATTCTCGCCACTGCTGCCTCGCTCAAGCCGTCAGCAGGAGCAGGAACTGCAACCGTAATTTTGTCTTCACTCATGTACACAACGCAGTCGGTGAAATCCTTTGCAATGAGTTTGTTCTCAAGCTGGGTTTCGCTCATTGAATAATTTGCCATTGCCGATATCGACTTCATTGCCGAATCTATCGTTTCCTGAGAAGCACCTTCCTTTTTAACAGCCTCCTCAAGCAGCTTCATTGCTTCCTCTCTTGACACCTGACGGTTTAATCTTGCTTCGGCAAAGTATCCGGAGGAGCTTCCTTTTGTGTTTGATGCTTTGTATGCCTCGTCTGCCGCCTTCATTGCCGCATCCTCGGCTTTAACCATTGCAGAGTCTGCCTCACCCCACTTATTGTTATATGACCAGTTAAGATATACTGCCGCGCAAACAAGCAGCAGCACAGATGCTATCGTAATGTTTCTTTTGATGTTTTTCATTTTGCCCTCCTATTTTTGCCTCGTTAATAATACCTGTATCTCATCGCAGCCTAAACCGGTATAAGCTTCAACACATTTTACAACCCTTAGCTTAACCTCGGGATCTGCTGCGCCATCGCATACAACAACTGCGCCGTGCTCAGATATTAAAACATATGCGTTTCCTACGCCTTTACTGCTTTCCAAAACCGCTGATAGTCGCTGTTCATCGTCGTTTTCTCCGCCGTTCGTCGAGTTTTTTGTGCTGCCGCTCGGAAACGAGAGCAGCAAAAGCCCCACAATTAGGACGATAAGCGGGTATTTATACTTTGCCATAAATTCAAGTATTTTTTTGCTATTCATTAGTTTTATACCACTCTTGATTTTCATTACTTATTCCAAGCTCTGCTTCTATATATGCTTCAAGCTCTTTTTGTTGATTATATGAGCAGCTATGCCTTACTTCACAGCTTACCGGATACCAAAAACCGTCGTTTGACCATTCAGCGGTCACCTTAGCCTCCTGCACCTCAGCGCCGAGATTCTCGGCTTTGTCCAATATATATGCCTGACACTGCTCTTGTATGTACAGTCTATTTAAATTTTCACTGTTGGCTTTACCGCTGTTTGCATATTCTTGCGCCATTTTCTTGTATTCGAAAACGGTTTTGGAATAATCGCTTAAATCAATGGATTTAAGCGGCGAGATGGTTGCAATCATCATAACTGCCGCACAGGCTATGCCGACCGCTTTTTTACCGTTTCCATCGGGTGTGAGGGCAAGCGTTAAAAAGCAAAAGACCGCAGAAAAAATCAGCGTTTGAATATAGCCGTGAATTAGTGTGCTCATTAACCCACCACCGCTCTCATACATGAAATCAGCGATATAAACATCATTACACCGCAGCAGCCGATAAGTCCCAGCAGCATTCCGAAGGCACCGCCTACACTTTGCGTAAGCGAAGATATCTGCGGTAGCTTCAAAGCCGATGTACAGGCTGACGCTGCCTTGAATGCAAGGTAGTTCAGGCCTATAATAATTAACGGAGAAATGCAGAACGAGAGTACGGCTATCATTCCGAATGCCCCCAAGGTGTTTTTTACAATTTCCGCGCCGGCAACAACGCTTGATGCGGCATCCGAAATAATTCCGCCCACCACCGGAAGCGTAGCTGAAATAGTTGTTTTTGCAATTTTTGACGCAAGCTTATCGCCGCCGGAGGCGATAGCGGAGCTGACGCTGATATATGCCGTAAAACCGAGTGATAACAATGTCATAAGGCTTGTACTTACCCATTTAAAAAGTTTTGCCACCGATGCAAGAATTGCGTTATCAAAAGCCGCCGATGCAATGCTCACCGCCAGAAACGCATAAACAAACGGTATTATAAGATTTTGAGCCACGGATATAAATACATCCATAAACAGTGCAGATGCAGCATATCTCACCGCTGCAGAGCTGACCTCTCCGCAGGCTGCAGAGGCAGTGCACATTGCAGGCAAGAGTATTTTTGAAAATGACGAGATATCGTTTACAGTTTTTGTCCCAAGGCTTATATATGAGTTTGTATCGCTTACGCAAATTATCGTTATTGCGGCACAACCGCATAGAGAAACAAGTTCAGGTGTTTTATCATTTCCGAACATCCCCAAAACAGCGCATATCACCGCAACAATGATGACATTAACGGCCTTTTTCAAGATGCCCCCCATGTTCTCTTTGAGCTCTTTTACAATTGTATCCGACAGCCTATTAAAAAATGATTCGGTATCACCTGCATCGCTAAGATTACCGGAGAGCTCTTTAACTTCTTCGGGCAAAGCATTTTCGACCGATTTTGTGTCAATACTGTCTGCATAAGAAGCAGACGATAAAAGCAGCAACGCCACAGCAAATGTTACAAGCTTCTTCATGTCAGTCCCTCCAATGTCTTCAGCAGCGTTTGAAGTAAGGGGAGTGCCGTGAATACAGCGGCCGCGCCGCCGAGATATTCGACAGCTGCAGATGTCCCACTTTGGCCTGCATCCTTGCACAGGCCGCATATGAGCTTAGTAAGCACAGCTATTCCTACGCACTTTATAACCGGAACAAATACCGCCGCCGGTAACCCTGAGTTTTTTATTACTTCGGATATAAAATCAACGAGCGATGATATCATCCCGAACGCTGCACAGCATATACAAACGGCACATAATGCTGTCAGTGCAAAGGAATACTCGGGGTTTTTCGCCTTTATCAACAGGCTGCATGCCGCGCCAAGCAACGCTATTGCCGCCGCCTTTGCCATTATCTCCATCAGAGCTGAAACAGGGTCTTTATAAGACCGAACAGCTCGCTGATTTTCTGCACGACTACTATCAGCACAACAACAAGCGCTGCTATTGTCGTCATAAGCGCCTGCTCATCTCTGCCGGAACGGCTAAGCAAAATGTTCAGCACTGCCACAAGTATTCCGACCGCAGCTATTTTAAATATCAGATCAATCTCCATTTTATTCCCTCTCAGACCAGAATAATTGCAAAAATAAGCCCTATTCCTGTTCCCAATCCGATGTACATTTTTTCGTTGCTTTTTAGCCCTGCGTTCAGCACCTCGTATTCTCCCGTTAATTCGCTTATACATCTGTCAATAGATGCAGCCTGAAGCTCAGCATCATATTTTCCGAGGCTGCTGCCCAGATTCTTGAGAGTCTGTCTTTCGTTCTCGCTTATAAGTTTAAGCTTTTCATCAACGCTTTCGCACCAGATTTTTGCAAAGCTTTTACCGCCGAGGCAGTCAAGCTTTTCTTCAACGCAGCAAACAAATCCTCCGATACATCTATACTCCGGTAAATTTGCACAAATCAGAATTTGTCTAAGCGGTGTTCTTCTTGTGCATATCTCATTGCGCATCAGCTCCAAAAATGATACAATTTCTTTTAGTGCCCATACTGACGCTTTAATTTCCCGTGCTTTAAAAATTCCAATCAATGTAGCTGCCGCTGCAAGCATTACAGCTCCGAGAAACCTGCTCATTTCAATTCCTCTATGCAATAGCTGCGCCTACCGTTAATGTTCCTTATAAACAGGCAATATTTAAAAATTCTCATTTGCATCAGTTGACGGTACAGTTTCCTGGAGCGCAGGTCGTCAACGCTTCCTGCGTGAGCCGTGGCAAGCAGTTTCACTCCGCAGCCCGAGGCCTCATAAACCGACTGCATGTCCTCCCTGGAGCTTATCTCGTCCATGGCAAGCACATCCGGATTCATAGCTCTTATCAGCATCATTGCCGCCTTAGCCTTTGGAGCGTCGGTGATTATATCAGTATGCTTGCCGACATCAAACTGCGCAATCCCGTCGCTCACAGCAGCTATTTCTCCCCTTTCATCCGCAACTGACACCCGTTTGCCTCCGTTCGAGAGTATGCGAATAAACTCACGCAAGCAGGTTGTTTTGCCGGCACCCGGGGGTGAAGCGATGAGAATGTCCGTTAATCCGTGACACAGCATTTTTTGGAGTTCGTCCGAGGCACAGCCATGTATTTCCTTCGGTATTCTGACTGATAATGAACTTAGGTTTCTTATTCCGCACACAGCTCCGGAGCGTATGATTGCGTTTCCGCAGATACCAAGTCGAATTCCACCTTTAACATTTATGTAACCGTTAGCCATGCTTGCTTCGACCGAATGAACGGAAGCACCCGTTGCGCATTCAAGCACACCTTCAAGCTCCGAAACGGTTATTGAGTGTTCAGGAGCAACAAATTTTTCTTTGCCGTCAACCAGAACGGTCATGGCTTGTCCGGCTCTCAGGCGTATCTCCTCAATCCTGTTTTGCTCCGCTTCCGGCAGTATCAGAAGCTCGCCGTTTAAGGCTATCGGAAGCATCGATGCTGCTCTGCTTAGTTTGTTCATTTTGCTCACCGTCCTATGTCTAATTACTATTATGGTAAGCAAAAAATTATTACTTGTAAAAATTAATTTTCTTGTCACCTTTTCACTTGCTGAATTGTCTATATTATAGATAAATTTGACTCAATATTTGCTTGAGCATAAGGATATACAGAACCATGGTTTTTAGCAGTCTCAATTTCATTTTAATATTCTTCCCGATCTTTTTTATCTTCTACTACGCTACTCCTGACAGATACAAGAATTACACTCTGCTTATAGGCAGTCTTGCGTTTTACTTTGTAGGAACTATCAACGCTCCTTACCACTTCGTTTTGCTCATTGCCTGCATGATAGTTGATTATCTTGTCGGTCTGGGTATCGAGAGATTTAGAAGATATAAAAAAACCCTGCTTATAGCAGGAATTGTATTTCATCTTATTTGCCTGTGCACTTTTAAATATGCAGGATTTGTGATTGGGGAGCTCGGAAAGATTTCCGATAGTATTAATCTCACAACGGACATTATCCTGCCGATAGGCATATCCTTTTACACCTTCCAAGGCATCTCATATCTTGTAGATGTATACAGAGTAACCGTTCAGGCAGAAAAAAGTCTGTTGTGCTACTGCGTATATATCTCAATGTTTGAGCAGCTTATTGCAGGTCCTATCGTTACCTATGGATTAGTCCAATATGATCTGGAAAAGCGAAACATTTGGATTGAAGATGCGCTTAAAGGATTTGCAACCTTTATTTTCGGCTTAGGTCTGAAGGTGCTGCTTGCAAATCCACTCGGCAAGCTCTGGTCTCAATCACTTGCCATTGGCTTTGAGAGCATCTCAACGCCCCTTGCCTGGATGTCTGTTATAGCATATTCGTTCCAGATTTACTTTGACTTTTTCGGCTATTCTTTGATGGCCATAGGTTTGGGCAAGATGCTTGGCTTCGAATTACCGATAAACTTTAATCACCCTTACACGAGCCTTACGATGACCGAATTTTGGAGACGTTGGCACATCACCCTAGGCTCGTGGTTCAGAGAATATGTATATATACCGCTCGGCGGCAGCAAAAAGGGCGCCGGAAGGACTGTTTTAAACCTGTTGATTGTCTGGCTGCTGACGGGTATTTGGCACGGAGCCGGCTACAATTTCGTGCTTTGGGGCTTTATGCTCTTCCTGATCATATTCATCGAAAAATTCTTTATCGGAAAATTCCTGACCGAGCACCGCACTATCGGCCATATATACATGATACTGCTAATACCGCTTAGCTGGGCGGTGTTTGCCGTGACCGATTTTTCGCAGCTCGTAGTTTTGTTCACTCGGCTGTTCCCGTTCTTCGGTCAAAGTGCTTGGTCGGTATTCAGATATGATTATCTGAAATACCTTGAGTTGTATTACCCGTTCCTTATTATAGGCGTTCTTTTTTCCACCAAACTGCCATATAAGCTACTTAAACGGGTAAAAAGCAAAATCGTGATAACTGTTTTTCTTGCCGCAATATTCCTTGCAAGCCTTTACTGCATGTATCAGGGACTTGACGACCCGTTTTTATATTTTAGATTCTAAATTCCGAGGAAACAAACATGAAAAAATCAAACGCAATCACATTGGCAATTCTCTTGATTTTTACCGCGGGTGTACTTATATTTACCTCTCGCTCCGGCGAAGCTGAACCCTATATCAAGCCCGGCGCACAGCCGACTACCCCTGATATCACGGCAACTCCCACACCCCAGCCGACAAAGCCTGCCGAAACTAAGCCTTTGCCGAGCCTACAGCCGGCGAGCATGAAGGACGCATTGTTCATCGGTGATTCCAGGACCGTAGGAATAAGAGAATATGCCGGTCTGGACGATGCCGATTTTTTCTGCAGCGTCGGCATGAACATATTTGATGTCACAAATGAGCGCCTTTCTGTACAATCAGTCGGAAATGTAACACTTTCTGAGTTGTTATCAAACAAAATGTATAGTAAAATATATATTATGCTCGGCATTAACGAGATTGGATATAATCATCAGTCCATCGTTGAAAAATACGGCAAGGTTTTGGAGCTTATTAAGAGCAAGCAGCCCGATGCGAGCATATTCGTCGAAGCAAATCTCCATGTTGCAAAATCTCGTTCAGACAGCGATAAAGTCGTAAACAATCCGTCAATTAATGACCTCAACTCGAAGCTGGCAGCGTTTGCGGATAACAAAAAGGTTTTTTACATCGATGCAAACACGATTTTTGACGATGAAGGCGGAAATCTTTCCGCGGATTTGACATCGGACAATACACATCTTTACGCTAAATATTATGCCGAATGGGGCGATTGGATTTGTAAGGAGACGGCAAAGTATATTTAGAAAGTGATAATAAATAATCTGTAATAGTATATTTTGACAGCCAAAACAACAAAAAGCTGACACCGATGCAAGCTTGGTGTCAGCTTTTTGTTTGAACATATATTTCTGATTATGGGTATTAAATTACTCTTCCCAGTTGTGCCAGACATTTTGAACATCGTCATTATCCTCGAACATATCGAGCATCTTTGTTATGTTCTTGATATCATCCTCATTTGTGAGCTTGATGTATCCGTTCTGAGGCAGCATCTCGACCTGTGCGGAAAGAAGCTTATAACCCTTTGCGATTATTGCCTCGGCAACTGCGGTGACATCGTCGGGCTTGGTGTAAACAACAAAGGTCTCGCCATCGGGCTCAAAATCGTCTGCACCGGCATCAAGGGCTTCCATCATGACGGTATCCTCGTCAAGTTCCTCATCCTCGTTGTCGATAACGATAACGCCCTTCTTGTCAAAGGACCATGAAACACAGTTTGCTGCACCCATGTTTCCGCCGTACTTATCAAAATAGTGACGAATCTCACCTGCCGTGCGGTTGCGGTTATCGGTCATAGTCTCAACAATGATAGCAACGCCGTTAGGACCGTAGCCTTCGTAAACTATCTTTTCGTAGTTGTCGGTATTACCGGCGCCGAGCGCCTTGTCGATTGTGCGCCTGATGTTATCGTTCGGCATATTGGCTGCCTTTGCCTTGGTGATAACCGCTGCAAGGCGAGAATTGTTGTTGGGGTCACCGCTGCCGCCTTCCTTGACCGCAACTATCATTTCTCTTGCGATCTTGGTAAAGGCCTGTGCGCGTTTGGCATCCGCCGCACCCTTAGTCTTCTGTATATTGTGCCATTTGGAATGTCCTGACATCTTTTAACAGCTCCTCTAAAAGTTTAAATTCAAATTAACGGCAGTTATTTTATCACATTATCCGTGTCATGACAAGAACTAATTCGTCTGCATTCAAGATAATACCGCTTGTCCGGACCATGACCTATTGAAAAGCTTTTTTTGGGGAACGGACCGCTTTTGTAAACGGAGGTAAATAACTCTGATTTTTCCATCTTCGGCATCAGAATACCGGCGTCATGCTCTTTGCCTGCCATACCGATACACTCCTCATCACCGTGAATGTAGTCGATTCTGCCGCCGTAGCGCTCGATATATCCTTTGCAGAAGCTTTCGCATGAGCCTATCAGCTCGCCGAGCGTCATATCGGAAAGCTCAATGGTCTCGGTTTTGTCACGGGTGACGAGCGTTATCTGTCTGCCCTTGCCGACATGCTTTGCAAAAAAACGGTTTGCCTCCGCAAAGAAGTTTTCAGGCTCGGTATCGAACAGGACCTTATGTATCGGCTCAAAGGTTATAGACGGAGAATGTATATTTACGACTTCGGCAAGCGCAAATCGCGCAGGGTGCTTTTCCTTTTCCGCTTCACTGAGCTTTGGCTTTAATTCCTCCCAATACTGCTTTGCCGCGGCAATGCTGTGATTTCCGTCACCCATAGCAAATATTATTGGATCTTTGTAGCTTCCGTACTTATTTATCAGTTCATTTTTCTCGCTCAGTTTTGAAACGGCTTCTTTAATTGCGGCATTATCTGATATCTGCCAGCCCCTTATATAGCCGCCGTTTTGCATAAGCTCGAAATCGTATAGGAGTTTGCCCTTTTTTACCGCGGAAAACACATGGTTTTCGGGGTCATCGATAAAGACCATGATATGCGGCATCTCAACAAGTGCCTTTTCGCGCACTCTTACTCGAGGTGGCAATCTGTCCTCCACCGTATGTTCCGTTGCCCTTATCGGTGATGACGAACCCTCTGCCCAATCATATTCCTCGAGATCAAACATGCCGATTATACCGTGGCGCACTGTTTCATCGGATAGCGTTCTTTCAAGAAATATAAAGCTATCGCTGAACTCTGCGAAAACGCCGCTGTCAAGGTATTGACGCATAACGGTGTAAATTCTATCGCTTTCGGCATCGGCGTCCTTAACGCCGAGTTCGGCTTCGGGCAAAATCATGTTTAGAGTAGAGGGTTTATCACCGACTCTTTTACGCACCTCCTGCCAATACTCTGGTTCGGAAGTGAATTGGTCGCAGGCAACAACACTCCATGCAGTCATGTCCTCAACGGTCGGCAAAAGTATCTCTGCAGGTCTGAAAACATCCAATCAGAGCACCTCCAGGGCTATCTGCGTCCATGTTTCCATGTTCTCGTAGTTTGAATTCAATTCAGGCAGAGTCATCCAAAGCCCTTCCAGCTTCTCGGTTTCCTTTACAGAAACATTGCCCTCGACCTTCAGCGTAAAGCATGCACCGAGGTGAACTCTGCCGACACTGTTTGAGTCGTCGTTAATAAAACCGCAGGAAACAAGCTCACCATGCTTATCAAGCTCGACTTCCTCGTGTATCTCTCTCCACAGGCCCTCCATGAGCATATCGCCCTGCTCGTCAACAGGGTTAATATGTCCGCCGATGCCTATCGATATCTTACCGTGAAGTCTCGCCTCACCGCCCTTATTGAGCCTGCGAGTGACAAACACCTTGTCGCCCTGACGAAGTATTACATAGGGGATTATCTGCTTGAAATCAGGTCTCTCCTCCGCCTCGGGTCTGGGCAGATATTCGTGCCCATTGCGTACTATTTCAAGCA
This sequence comes from Oscillospiraceae bacterium, assembly GCA_016292445.1. Classification (GTDB taxonomy): domain Bacteria; phylum Bacillota; class Clostridia; order Oscillospirales; family Oscillospiraceae; genus F23-B02. Next base: position 63,426 of record JAEDIN010000001.1, read on the forward strand.
ATTCGGGCACATTTTCGGTTATCAGTCCGTTTCTTCCGGCTATGTATTTTTCGATTTTTTCTCTTTTTACAACTAATACCTGTTCCATTACTCTTCCCACTTTGCCGAACGCTCGACGGCGCGCAGCCATGTATCATGCAGTTTTTTTGCATTATTTTCATCCATAACAGGCTCAAATATCCTGTCTGATTGTCTGAGCTCGCTTATCTCATCAACGCTGCTCCAAACTCCCGTTGCAAGGCCTGCGAGGAATGCCGCGCCGAATGCCGTAGTCTCGACCATTTGAGGTCTGTCAATAGGCTTTCTAAGCAGGTCTGACTGGAATTGCATCAGGAAATTATTGACCGAAGCGCCGCCGTCAACACGCAGGGCGGATAGCTTTTCACCGGCGTCGGATTCCATTGCGTCAAGCAGATCCTTAACCTGATAAGCTATGCCCTCAAGTGCCGCTCTTGCAATGTGCGCTTTCGTGCTGCCTCTTGTCAGACCGACAATCGCACCTCTTGCATACATATCCCATCTCGGCGCACCAAGACCGGTAAATGCCGAAACAAGATAAACGCCGCCATTATCGGGTACGGATGTAGCAAGAGCTTCGCATTCCGAGGAGGAACCGAGGAGTCCGACCTCGTCCCTTAGCCATTGAATGGAGCTGCCGGCGTTGAAAACACTGCCCTCGAGAGCATATGTAGTCTTGCCGTTAACAGACCATGCAACACTTGTTACTAAACCGTTCCTGCTTCTAACCGACTGACTGCCGGTATTCATGAGAGTAAAGCAGCCTGTTCCATAGGTGTTTTTTGCCTGGCCACGGTTAATGCAGCCCTGACCGAAAAGTGCAGCAGCCTGGTCGCCTGCGCTGCCGCAAACAGGTGTTCCGGCAAGTATTTCGATACCTGTAATGCCGGGTGCAACTGTGCCGTAAATCATAGACGATGGCACGGGAGTGGGGAGCATACACATAGGGATATCCAGAGCCTTGCATAGCTTTTCGTCCCATTTAAGCTCGTCGATATCAAATATCATAGTTCTTGAGCAATTGGAATAGTCTGAAACATGAGCCTTGCCGCCTGTCAGATTCCAGATGAGCCATGAATCGACATTTCCGAACAGCAGTTCACCGTTTTCCGCCTTTTCTCGAGCTCCCGGGACATTGTCAAGTATCCACTTGATTTTAGTTCCTGAAAAATACGCATCGATAAGCAGGCCTGTCTTTTCCTGAACATAATCGCCGATACCGGCTTTTTCAAGCTCCTCACAAAGCGGTGCCGTTCTTCTGCACTGCCAGACTATTGCATTATAAACCGGTTTACCGGTTGCTTTTTCCCAAACTATGGTGGTCTCACGCTGATTTGTTATGCCGATACCGGCAATGTCGGTAGGTGAAAGACCGCTCTTTTCAAAAGCTTCTGCCATAGCTCTCAGCTGAGTGTCAAGTATCACCATAGGGTCGTGCTCTACCCAACCGGGCTTGGGAAATATCTGTGGGAAAGGATACTGTCCCACCGCAACGGGTATTCCCTTCGAGTCAAAGATTATCGCTCTTGAGCTGGTAGTACCCTGATCGAGAGCTATTACATAACCGTTCATATCTATTCCTCCAGTTTTTTGTTGACTAATGAAATATCTCGATATAAAATCATCTTGTTGATATCATAACATAAAGAGAGGATTATTTCCATGCCTACTTTTAGAGATTTCTATTTTAATTCAAGCACGGGTAAGAATAAAATTCACGCCCGTATGTGCACTCCTGACGCGGAGCCCAAGGCCATAGTACAGATCATCCACGGAATAGCCGAGTACATTGACAGATACGATGATTTTATGACTTTTCTTGCAAACAACGGCTTTATTGCCGTAGGTACCGATCATCTCGGTCACGGCAAGAGCATCGAAAAAGAAGATCAGCGAGGCTTTTTTGCTTATGAAAACGGTTGGGATTATGCAGTTCGTGACGAAGAAGTTCTAAGACTTGCAATGCGTGAAAATTATCCCGAGCTGCCAATAATCGTATTCGGTCACAGTATGGGAAGCTTTATGGCGCGTACCCTCATCATCCGTTATCCGGAGGCATATAATGCTGCCGTAATAAGTGGTACGGGCAACCAAGGTGCCGCGCTTGTAAACGGCGGCCTGTTTATGGGCAATCTCGTCACCGGTCTCATGGGCGCTCATCACTACAGTAAGCTGCTTAATAATTTGGCGTTCGGCAGCTATAACAAGATATATGAAAACCCCAAGACAGACTATGACTGGCTGTCAAGAGACGAGGCAAATGTTCAAAAGTACATAGATGATCCCCTCTGCGGTTTTATCCCCTCATGCAGCCTGTTTCGCGATATGATGACCGGTGTAAAATTCATTACAAATAAGAAAAACCTTACGGAAATGAATAAGGATATGCCCGTATACTTCATGTCCGGTTCAATGGACCCTGTCGGCGAATGCGGCAAGGGTGTAGAGAAAGCGTACAACAACTTTATTGAAGCAGGAATGAACGATGTAAGCATTAAGCTTTACCCCGAGGGCAGGCACGAAATGCTCAACGAGATAAATAAAGAAGAGGTTTATTCGGATGTTCTTGCTTGGTTAAACAGCAAATTATAATAATACTTCAAACGGCACTGTCAGCTTAGACAGTGCCGTTTGTTTCTGAAAATCAGTTTTTCATTTCCCTGTTTCTGAGGAAGTTCATCATACCGTCCTGCATGTAATCGAGTCTGGGCAGCATCTTACCTGCTCCGTGTACAGTACAGGCAATCGGGTCATCAACAAGCATTGTGCTGATGCCTGTGCTTTTTTCAACAAGGCTGTCCATTCCGAATATCATACTACCGCCGCCGGACATGATAATTCCGTTATCTGCAAGGTCGCCGATAAGCTCAGGGGGAGTTCTTTCAAGCACAGCATGAACACTCTCAAGAATAAGGCTTGCCGGCTCTCGAAGAACTTCGACGAGCTCAGACGCACTTACCTCTACGGTTTTAGGCAGTCCTGTCATAAGGTCTCTGCCCTTGACCTCCTCTATCGAATCGACACCCGCTTTAAGTTCAATGCCTCCGATATTGATTTTAAGCTCTTCTGCGGTCCTTTCGCCTATAAGCAGGTTGTGCTTCTTTTTGATATACCTGATAATTGCTTCATCGAAGCTGTGACCCGCAGTCTTTATAGACTCGCACTCTACAACACCGCCCATTGATACGACCGCAACATCGGTCGTGCCGCCGCCAATATCAATGACCATATGTCCGTCGGCCTTATTAATATCAACGCCTGCACCTACTGCTGTCGCAACTGCATTCTCAACTAAGTAAACCTTTCTTGCGCCGGCTTCTATTGCAGCATCAATAATGGCTCGCTCTTCAACGCCGGTGATACTGCTCGGAACGCACATAAGAAGTCTGGGCTTAAACAGGCTAAACGAGGTCACGCGGCTGACTAACTCACGGAGCATCATTGCCGACATATCATAGTCGGAAATAACACCGTTGCTGATGGGGTGGATAGCGACGACATTTGCCGGGGTGCGGCCAAGCGTTTTCTTCGCCTCCTCGCCTATTTTCAGCATTCTGCCGTTATTTTTATCCACGGCAACAACAGTAGGCTCGCGCAGGGCAACGCCGCTGCCCAAGACAAAAACCTGCGTTGATGAGGTTCCCATATCTATTGCAATGTCTCTTTCAAATATAACCATTGTTTACTCCAATCCGCCGGGCATTTATCGGCGACTTTATATAATAATTCTATCCCTATTATTCAAATATCAATCTTCGCGGCGCGCAAGAGTAACGCAATATACTGCTTTTGCGCCCGATTTTTTCAGTATTCTTGCACATTCGGAAACGGTAGAACCCGTTGTTACCACATCATCGACTAATAGTATGTATTTACCCTTCACTTTCTCGGCATCAACGACCCTGTACGCTCCGATAACATTTGCCGCACGCTGTTTGCTATCTTTAATGGTAGACTGCGCTGTGTTGTGTCTGATCTTTTTCAGCGTTGGCAGATATTCTACCCCAACTTTTTTCGATATTTCCTTTGCGAGGAGTTCTGCCTGATTGTAGCCTCTGTCATGCATTCTTTTCCTGCTCAACGGTATACATGATATCATATCAATACTGCCGCAATCAAGATTATTTTCAGCGCATTCCGACATTATTCCCCCGAGTCTGCGGCTATAACATGAACAACCGGCAAACTTAAAGCGCAAAACCGCGCGCCGGACATAGTCCTTGTAGTATAGCGGTGATATACATTTGTCAACGAACGGAAATTTCTGATATATACTGTCTCCCTTTGTAAAAGGCAAAGATTTTTCACATTCTTCGCATATATCCGATTTATCTATCACCGTTCCGCAGAACACGCATTTCGGCGGATAGATAAGACTTAAAATATAATCAAAAACCTTAATCATCTGCCACGAGCCTCAAACGAAGCGCACTGTAACGCCTTGATTGCTTGTTGTTATCTATCATCCGGTGCGCAATAGCATCGTCGCCGACCATGACAAGCAGCTCCTTTGCCCTTGTAACTGCAGTATAGAGCACACCTCTCGTCAGAAGCATCTGAACATCTCCGCTTAAAGCAAGCACAACGGCTCTGTATTCGCTGCCCTGCGATTTATGAACCGTCAACGACCACGCGTGTTCAAGCTCGTTGAGCATATCAAAGCTGTAACTTGCAAGCTTGTCCTCAAAATCAACGGTCAGAGTTTCGGTTATGGGGTCTATCTGATAAATAGTACCGATATCACCGTTATACACGCCTGTTCCGCTGACGCCGCCCTTTGTCTTCCAAATTATATCGTAATTGTTCTTTAGCTGAATAACCCTGTCGCCGACACGGAAGACGGTTTCTCCGAACATTTTTTCCTTTTTGCCATCGTCACGCGGATTCAATGCCTCCTGCAAACGCTTGTTCAGATTCACCGTGCCGGTTTCGCCCTTTCTCGTCGGTGACAAAACCTGAATGCTTGCCGAGGGTATTTTCATATTGTCAGGAAGCCTGCGTGCGCACAGCTCAACTATTGTCTCGACCGCAGTGCCGCCCTTTAGCCTTTTAAGGCGGAAGAAATCACCGGTATTTGCCTCAAAATCCGGGTGCTCTCCCCTGTTTATCATATGTGCATTACGGACAATACGGCTGTCGCCTTTTTGCCGAAAGATCTCCGTGAGGCGTACCGTGGGCACAATGTTGCTTCGTATTATATCTGCAAAAACATTACCCGGTCCGACTGAGGGAAGCTGATCGGCGTCGCCTACAAGAACAAGCCTGCACCCTGGCTTCAAGGCCTTCAGCAATGAGCACATAAGAGTTATGTCAACCATAGAGCACTCATCGAGCACCAAAGCATCGCAGTTGAGTGGGTCGCCCTCATCCTTTGTGAATACGACCGTCTCGCCGTCCTCGGACATTTTTGCACCAAGCAATCTATGTATGGTGAACGCTTCTCTGCCGCTGAGCTCGCTCATGCGTTTTGCGGCTCTACCCGTAGGCGCGGCAAGCAGCGTTTCAAGCTCAAGTTCGTCATACAGCTTTAAAATAGCCCTTAATATAGTGGTTTTTCCGGTTCCCGGGCCACCGGTGATTACAAGCACCCTGTTATTGAGTGCAAGCTCTATCGACTGCTTTTGAAGCGGTGCATAGCTTATATCATATAGGCTTTCAAGCTTTGATATCAGTTTTTCCATGTTTACGCTGCTCTTTGTTTTTGCGCTTGTCATGCTCTTGAGCCTGTATGCGGTATATGTCTCCGCCTCATAAAGCTCGGCGAGATAGCAAACATTGAGACCTGCAACGCTGTCGCATACTATTTCGCCGCTTTCCGCTAAACTGTCGATCGCCTCTGAAACGAGATCCCCGGGCACGGATATAAGCTGTGAAGTCGCTGCAATCAGCTTATCTCTCGGAATAAAACAATGTCCGTTTCCGCTGTTGTGCCTTAACTCAAACAAAACAGCGGCGGAAATTCTATTTATGCTATCCCCTTCAATGCCGAGCTCTAAGGCGAGGTTATCCGCCTCTGCAAAGCTTGCGCCGATATGGCTTGCGGCAATTATGTAGGGATTATCGTGCAAAGTTTCAAGTGCCGTTGAGCCGTATGTTTTATATAATTTAAGTGCAACGAGCGGTTGGATGTTATAGGCGCACAAAAACTCCGTGAGTCTTCTGACGCCAGCCTGCTTTTTGAAGCTTGCGCTCATATCCTTTGCCTTTGCAAGACTTATTCCCTTTATCTCGGCAAGCTTTTCCGGATACATTTCAAGCACATCGAGGGATTTTTCCTTAAACCGCTCTACTATCATAGCAGCGGTTGCAGGACCTATACCGCGAACAGTGCTGCCAGCCAAGTACTCATAGATACCGTCAGCGGAAGTCGGCAGAAGTCTGTTTGACTGCTCGATCTTGAACTGTCTGCCGTGCTGAGCATGGGTCACCCACGAACCCTCGGCGGACATCATCTCGCCGGGTGCAATGTATGGCAAACAACCGACGGCTGTAATCATCTCGCCGCTGTCACTCTCCAAACGCACAACGGCATAGCCGTTTTCGTCGTTCATATATATGACTGAGCTTATTATTCCGTTTATCTCACTTAGCTCGACCATAGAATTCTCCATCTTACAAAAGTGTAATAAAGTCGTACATATCGGCATAGCATCTTGCGATATGCTTTGCCGCCGTATCCGCATTCTGCGTGTTTATGTGCACTTTGGCTTTCAGAGTACCGTTTTCACGCAGCCAGATAATGCCTTTTATCGTCTGCTCAAGCATGGGTTCTTTTCCGCTGACACTCAAATCAATGCTTATAAGCGTGTTTTCGCCGCTGCTTATGGGAGTTAACAACACGCCCTTTACTGACCAGAGCAGAATTAGCAAAATTGAAGCTATCGTAAGCCCTACAATAAAGTCAACTATCATTTCCCGGCCTCCTTTGTTTATTATATGAGGCCGGGTGTTGTCATGTCAAAGCAGCTTTTTAAGGAACTGTCCGGTGTAGCTGTCTTTGCAGTCGGCGCACTCCTCCGGAGTACCGGTAAATACGACAGTACCGCCTCCGCTGCCGCCCTCGGGTCCAAGGTCAATGATATAGTCAGAGGATTTTATTATATCAAGATTATGCTCGATAATTACAACCGTGTTTCCTGCGTCTGCAAGCCTATTGATTATATAGATAAGCTTGTGTACATCCGCCATATGCAGGCCTGTGGTAGGCTCATCGAGTATATATATAGTTGAGCCGGTGCTTCGTTTTGAAAGTTCTGTTGCAAGCTTGACACGCTGAGCTTCGCCGCCGGAAAGGGTCGTGCTTGATTGTCCCAGCTTGATATAGCCCAAACCGACATCGTAAAGAGTATCAAGTTTACTTCTAAGCTTGGGGAGATTTGCAAAGAAGTCCCTTGCCTCCTCAACCGTCATATCGAGAACTTCATAGATATTCTTACCCTTGTACCTAACCTCAAGGGTCTCTCTGTTATAGCGCTTTCCCTTGCAGACATCACAGGGCACATATACATCCGGCAGAAAATGCATCTCTATCTTCTGCAATCCGTCCCCCTTGCACGCCTCACAGCGTCCGCCCTTGACATTAAAGGAGAATCTGCCCGACTGATAGCCTCTTAGCTTTGCATCCTCGGTCGAAGCAAACAGCTCGCGGATATCATTAAACAAGCCCGTATATGTCGCGGGATTGGAGCGGGGCGTTCTTCCTATCGGGCTTTGGTCGATATTTATGACCTTATCGATATCCTCAAGCCCGCTGACGCCGTCGCATTTTCCGGGCTTTGTTTTCGAACGGTTCTTTTCGAGCGCTACCGTTTTGTACAGTATTTCATTAACAAGCGAGGATTTTCCGCTGCCGGATACTCCCGTGACGCAGGTTACAACGCCTTTGGGGAATGCCGCATCGATCCCTTTAAGGTTATTTTCTCTTGCTCCGCGGACGGTTATAAACCCCTTATCTGTCGGTCTGCGCTCATCGGGAACGGGAATCTGCTTCTTGCCGCTAAGATACTGTCCCGTTACTGAGCTTTCGCAGGCGCATATCTCATCTACCGTGCCTGCACAAACTACCTCGCCGCCGTGCACGCCCGCCGCAGGGCCTATATCCACGACGAAATCTGCAGAACGAATGGTATCCTCATCATGCTCAACAACTATAAGCGTGTTGCCCAAATCGCGCAGATCCCTGAGTGTATTGAGCAGCTTTTCATTGTCACGCTGATGTAGGCCGATGCTCGGCTCGTCGAGGATATACAAAACGCCCATAAGCGATGAGCCGATTTGCGTTGCGAGTCTTATTCTTTGGCTCTCACCGCCGGATAGAGTGACCGCACCTCTTGACAGCGTGAGGTACTGTAAACCGACATTTTTAAGGAATCCGAGTCTGACCTTTATTTCTTTTAGGATCTGAGCAGCAATTATCTGCTCCTTTTCGCTAAGAACAAGCCCGTCAACAAAGTTAATCGCTTCGGTTATGGACATATTGCTCATTTGCGCTATGCTCTTGCCGCCGACTGTGACCGCAAGCGCTTCTTTCCGCAGTCTCAGGCCTCCGCAGCTCGGGCAGCGAATTTCGGACATGACCTCCTCAATATCCGCTCTCATCGCAGGACTTTGTGTTTCATGATAGCGGCGTTCAAGGTTATTGCATATGCCCTCAAAAGGCTTGGAATACTTTCCGGAGAACGAGCCGTTCTTGTTCTCCCGTTCGTACAAAAGATCAAGCGGTTCTCCCTTGGTGCCGTAAAACAACGCATCCTTTGCCTCTGCCGAAAGCTCTCTAAAAGGAGTGGTAAGTGTAAATCCGTACTTCTTTGCCAGTGCGTTATAGTACATTTTGGCTATTGAGTCATTACCTCCGCTTTGCCAGCCGGATGCCTGTATTGCGCCATCGGCAAGACTAAGCATATCGTCCGGCACAATAAGCTCCGGATCAATCAGAAGCTGCATTCCGAGACCGTCGCAGGTGGGACAGGCCCCGTAAGGCGTATTGAAGGAAAACATTCTCGGTGTCAATTCTTCGATGGATATTCCGCAATCCTCGCAGGCATAGTTTTGAGAAAAGAGCATTTCCCTGTTCTCGCTGACAATATCAGCAATAATAATTCCGTCGGCAAGCGATGCCGCAGTTTCAACGGAGTCGGTAAGTCTTCGGCTTATATCGGGCTTTATCACTATTCTGTCAACGATTATCTCGATATTGTGCTTCTTATTCTTGTCAAGCTTAATCGGTTCCGACAGATCATACAGGCTTCCGTCGACCCTGGCTCTGACATAGCCCGACTTTCTGGCATCCTCAAATACCTTTATATATTCGCCTTTTCTCGCTCTGACGACGGGTGCAAGTATCTGAAGCTTTGTCCCCTCGGGCAAAAGCATAAGCTGGTCTATTATCTGATCAATCGTTTGCTGCTTGATTTCTTTGCCGCATTTCGGGCAGTGAGGGACGCCTATGCGAGCCCACAAAAGGCGCATATAGTCGTATATTTCCGTTACCGTACCAACGGTTGAACGAGGGTTTCTCGAGCTGGTTTTCTGGTCAATCGATATTGCCGGCGAGAGCCCCTGAATATAGTCGAGATCCGGCTTGTCCATCTGTCCGAGAAACTGCCTTGCATAGGAAGAAAGGCTTTCAACATAGCGTCTTTGACCCTCGGCATATATTGTGTCAAAAGCAAGGCTGGATTTGCCGCTTCCCGATACGCCGGTCATAACAATGAGTTTATCCCTGGGTATCTCAATATCTATGTTTTTAAGATTATTGGCTCTTGCGCCCTTTATGATAATGCTGTTTTCCATATGAATCACACCAATTCCGCGTAGCTTCCGCGAGTAAGCCTGACAAGCTCATCCGGCGAAAGCTCGACCTGATAGCCGATTTTTCCTGCGCTGACCATAATAGTCGGCTTCTCCGCTGCGCTTATGTTATAGAAGGTCCTGTACTGCTTTTTCATCCCTACGGGTGAGCATCCGCCCCTTACATAGCCGGTTAAAGCGTTTATCTCGCTGACATGTATCATTGCAATGGATTTTTCGCCGCTTGCCTTTGCTGCTTTTTTCAGGTCAAGCTCAGCGGTAACGGGAACAACAAAAACATAGACAGTTTTACTTGCGCCCCTGGCAACAAGGGTCTTGAACACTTGGTCTGGGTTTTGCCCGCATATTCTCGCAACGGTCAGACCGTCAACGGCTTCATCGCCGTGTGGGTATTCGTGTGAGGTATATTTTATCTTTCTCTGCTCAAGCAGACGCATGACATTTGTCTTTTGTTCTTTCATTTCGCCACCTCATTCATAACTTGTACATTATATCCTTTTTACCGTATTCTTTCAACACAAAAATGCGGACCTCCGTGTGTTATCGGAGGTCCGCTGATATTTACTTTTCAGTTAATCCGAAACCTTGAAAGCATACTCTCTATACTGCCGTCGAGGACTTTTATAAACTTCTCCTCTGTGATCTCGGGAGGCAGTTCCATATTCCTGTCAAGCCACTGTGAGATAAGTCCGACAATTCCGTTAGCGTAGAATTCGCAAACAAACTCGAGATCGGACCACTCAATATTCTTCCCTTCGGCAACAATTACAGCAAAGCTATGGATGCAATAATGCAGTCTTCTTTTAAAATATCTCAGGAAGTATGAACGGTTATTGGAGTTATAGATATTAAGGACAAACAGCTTGTTGTCATGGAGATAATGGAAGAACAGAAGAACGTTTTCTCGCCATTCATCATAGCGTATCTCAGACGGAAGAACTCTGTTTGCATCCTCCTCAAACACCCACTCCAAGAGGTCGTATACATCATCGAAATGGTAATAGAAGGTCTGACGATTAACGCCGCACTCCTCAACAAGATCTTTTACGGTTATCTTGTCAATAGGCTTAATGGCGAGCATTTTTTTAAGTGCGTTTCCGAGAGATTCTTTTGTCGAAGTAGCCATAATTGTACCCCTTCCGTTTATCTTATCACTTTCTTTATATCACAAGTTTTTGAAAAATGATAGATGGATATTTAATTTTTCTCGTATTTATGCTTAAATATATTAAAAAACACTTAGAAAAGAGGCTGACTATGAGCGTTACAAGCGATACAGTCGGACGATTTGCACCGAGTCCAAGCGGTTATACGCATCTCGGAAATCTTGCATCATACCTGCTTGCGTGGCTTGATGTACGGTCGGTTGGCGGAAGCATTATCCTTCGCATAGAAGATCTTGACTTGAATAGATGCTCGGAAAGCTTTGCCGAACAAATTGCCGATGACTTGAAATTTCTCGGCCTTGATTGGGATAATGAGCTAAGGCCCGAATTCCATCAAAGTCGCAGGACAAGTATGTACGAGGATATCTTTAGGCAGCTTATGAAGCATGATATGCTATACCCTTGTTATTGCAGCCGCAGCCAGCGCTTGGCAGCATCGGCACCTCACCCCGGTGAATATTCGCATGACACGGGCTGCAGATGTAAATACTTGAGTTATTACGAGCGACTTCAATTAGAAAAAGCCGGCAAAACACCGGCATGGAAAATCCGCGTGCCCGATAAAGAGATCGTCTTCACAGACGGTCATTACGGTGCTGTGCGGCAGAATTTAGCCGACGACGGCGATTTCATCGTAAGGCGCTCGGACGGAGTATTTGCCTACCAGCTTGCTGTTTCATTTGATGATATGGCAATGGGCGTTAATAGAGTAGTTCGAGGCAGAGATCTTCTCAATTCGACAGCTAAGCAGATTTGGCTGATAAACGAGTTGGGGGGCATACCGCCTGAGTATTGCCATGCCCCCCTGCTGATTTCGGAAAGCGGCAAAAAGCTCTCAAAAAGAGACGGAGATCTGAGCATAAAACAATTACGGAAATCGTATTCTGCCGAGGAGATAATCGGTTTTCTTGCAAAGCAATTGAATATCGGCGACTGCAAACCAACCGGCGTGCAAGAGTTATTAAACCGCTTTGATTGGTCGCTAATTCCTAAAAACGATATAATATTAAAATGAAGTCTGCGTCTGCAGGCTTCATTTTATGTTACATATTTGCTTTTAATATATCTGCAATGTCAACTACGCTGTTTAGAACATAATCGGGCTTACGCTCGGCTTTTTCGATATCTTCAACGGTGCTTTCACCGGATAACACGCAGACAGATACCGCGCCTGCATTCTGTGCAACGGCTATGTCGGTATACAATCTGTCGCCAACGCAGCATATCTGCTCATTTGGAATACCGGTTTTCGCGGATATTATGTCAACCATATTTCTGTTTGGCTTGCCGATATACTCGGGCTTGACGCCGCTTGCTGCAGTGAGGAGAGCGCAAATACTTCCGCAGTCCGGCAGGACCTCATTTGCAGGCATCGGGCATACCCAATCCGGATTTGCGGCAATAAATGCTGCGCCGTGGCGCAGATAGTGCACCGCTTTGTCAAGCTTTTCATAGGTAAGCTCCGTATCAAAGCCTACGCAAACTACCTTAACATCGTCTTTTCCGAGCTTAACGCCGTAGCTCTCAAGCTCACTCATAAAAGCCCTAGTGCCAACGGGATAAACCGTGCATCCGGGGAATTTTGTATTCAGATACATGGCAGTCGCCATGCCTGAAGTAAAGACATTCTCCATCTCGCAGGGAAAACCCAGCTTACGCAGTCTTGTAACATAATCTATGCCTGCCCTTGAGGAGTTATTGGTGAGGTAAATATACTCTCTGCCGCTTGCCTTTATGGTGTTGATATAATCTATCGCTCCGTCAAATACCTCGTCGCCGAGGTAAAGAGTGCCGTCCATATCAAGCAGAAACAATTTCGTGTTCAAAAGCTTATCCATTTGCAAATCTCCCATGCTCCGAATGCTGCTATTATAAAGCCTTTTTTGCCGAAAATCAACTACATATCTTTGCAACGGTCTGCTTATATGCTATTATTAGTTTATCAACATTTACGGAGAAAGACTATGACCATTTCTTTTAATAACGATTGGCTGTTCACGGATGATTTTGAGGCAGGCTTTGAAAACGCCGAGCCGGTCAGATTGCCGCATACCGCGTGTGAGATACCGTACAACTATATTGACTGCAATGACTATCAAATGCTTTGCGGATATAAAAAGAGCTTCTTTGCTCCCGACGATTGGTGTGGTAAGCGCATATTGCTTAGGCTTGACGGTGCTGCCCATGTTGCAACCGTTTATTGCAACGGTCATGAGGCCGCGCACCATGCCTGCGGTTATACCGCTTTTACGGCCGATTTGACAGACTATATTAAACTCGGTGAGCAAAACACTGTAACCGTTAGGCTTGACACAAGAGAAAGCCTTAACATTCCGCCCTTCGGCTTTGTGATTGACTATCTCTGTTACGGCGGTCTGTACAGAGAGGCTTTTCTCGAGGTGAGAAACGACTGCTATATTAAGGCTGTGAGCATAGAAAACACCGATTTAAGGGACATTGCCGTAAAGATCAGCACCTCCGATAATCTTAGCTGCGGCAAGCTTATAACGGACATTCTTGATGCCGATGGCAAAATCGTTTCTTCTGCCGGGGGTGCTGAATTTGAGCTTACCGTTCAAGACGGTATGCTTTGGTCAACGCATTCCCCATATCTATACACCTTGAGATCAAGAATAACAGACGGAGAGGCAGTTTTAGACGAAAAAACCTATCGCTTCGGTCTTAGAACGGCAAGATTTGAAAACGACGGTTTTTATTTAAACGGCAGTAAAATGAAGCTGCGCGGCATAAACAGACATCAAAGCTTTGCCTACACCGGCTACGCTATGCCTAAGTCCATGCAAAGGTATGATGCGGATATTTTAAAGTATGAGCTTGGCGTCAATGCTGTTCGCACATCTCACTATCCGCAGTCACAGCACTTTATCGACAGATGCGATGAGTTAGGAATACTCGTTTTTACCGAGATCCCCGGCTGGCAGCACATAGGCGACGATGCTTGGAAAGAGCAGGCGGTTGAAAATACCCGTGAAATGGTGGAGCAATATATGCACCATCCGTCGATCATACTTTGGGGCGTCAGAATAAACGAGTCACAGGATGACGATGAACTGTATAAAAAGACAAACGCAGTTGCACATAAACTTGACCGTTCAAGACAAACAAGCGGTGTAAGATATATAGAGAAAAGCAGCCTGCTCGAAGATGTATATGCCTTTAACGATTTCTCCCATAGTGGCAAAAACGCCGGACTGAAGGCGAAAAATAGTATAACCTCCGATAAGCGCCGTCCATATTTAGTTTCCGAGTGCAACGGACATATGTTCCCCACAAAACCCTTTGACGACGAGAGGCACCGTTTGAGCCACGCTCTGCGTCATGCGAGAGTGCTCGATGCCATGTATGCCGCCGAAGATATATGCGGTATATTCCCATGGTGTATGTTTGACTATAATACTCACAAGGATTTCGGCAGCGGTGACGGAATATGCTATCACGGCGTTATGGATATGTTCAGAAACCCGAAGCTTGCCGCTTCAGTTTTTGCAAGCCAATCCGATGCCGCTCCTTGCTGCGTTGTCTCCTCGTCAATGGACATTGGCGAACATCCTGCCGGAGATTTGGGCAGTGTCCATGTGTTTACCAACGCCGACAGCATAAACCTGTATAAAAACGGTTTGCTCGTTAAAGAGTTTTATCCCGATAGAAAAAACTTTTCGGCACTACCCCACCCTCCCGTCGTTATTGATGATTTTATAGGGAATCTGCTCGAAACTCAGGAAGGATATGACCGTAAAACCGCAGATTGCCTCAAGGATTGCCTCGGCGCGATCGCCAAGTACGGTACAAGTGCGCTTCCACCCAAATATATTATAAAACTTGCAAGACTTATGCTGTTTAAGGGGCTGAGGTTTTCCTACGGTGTTGAGCTGTACGGAAAATATGTGAGCAACTGGGGCGGCGAAGCAACCGAGTGGCGTTTTGATGCAATAAAAGACGGCAAAGTTGTAAAATCCGTCACAAAAAAACCAGGTAGACAGGCATATATTGAGGTCGAGGTAAGCCACACAAGGCTTGTTGAGTCCGACACCTACGATGTTGCCGCTGTGAGAATACGCGCAACAGATGAATACGGCAACCCTGCCGTGTATTATCACGAGCCTGTATGCTTAAGCTGCTCCGATAACATCAGCATAATCGGGCCTGATATTATATCCCTTAAGGGAGGCTGCGGCGGTACCTATGTTAAAACCAAAGGTGTTTCAGGTCATGCAGAGCTTAAGGTCAATGATATTTTGATTAAATTTAGTGTAGAAACCGCCAACTGAATACTTGACAAGAAAACGACCGTTTACTATAATGTAAACGGTCGTTTACCATATGGAGGTGCATTTATGGCTGATACAAAGGAGAACATTTTGATGACATCCCTTCACCTGTTTGCAAGAGATGGATACGAGGCCGTTTCTGTCAGTACCATTTCCGGCGAACTTGGCATGACAAAGGGTGCGCTTTATAAGCACTATAAGAATAAAAGAGACATTTTTGACAGTATTGTAGAAAGAATGTATAAAATCGATGCCGAACGGTCGGTGCAATACAGAGTACCCGACGGTCAGAAAAACGAAGGAATTGCAGTATCATGGGACACGGTTAAGCAGTTTACCGTTGCGCAGTACAAATTTTGGACTGAAGATGATTTCGCGCAAAGCTTCCGCAAGATGCTTACACTTGAGCAATACCGCAACGATGAAATGGCGCAGCTTTATCAAAGCTGTATTTCAGCAGGTCCGGTTGACTACATGGAGAGCATATTCAGCCAAATGATAGCAGACGGCAATATGAAAAAAGCAGACTCTAAGCTGCTTGCAACGGAGTTTTATGCTCCTATGTTTTTGCTGATAAACATTTCTGATCACTCCGCCTACAAGGAGCAAAATCTTGAGCTTCTTAATAACCACATTGAGCGTTTTATCCGCCGCAATAGCGCGGATAGAATCGAAAGGAAAGAATAAATGGCAGCTATAAACATGGCCGAGTATGGTTTGCTCGGCAAATTTGAAGCTCTGGCAAACGAACACTCTCCGCAATACAGAGTTGCGCGAATACTGTCACAGGAAAAGGGATTGTACCGACTTATCAGCGAGAACGGCGAACAGCTCGGAGAGGTATGCGGCAAGCTAAGGTATAGTGCCGACAGCACATCGGACTTCCCTGCTGTGGGTGACTTTGTATTGATCGGCAAAGGCTGCATGCAGGATAATGCCGTCATTCACGAAATTTTGCCCAGAAAAAGCGTATTTGTTCGCAAAGCCGCAGGTACTACAAGTGAAAAACAGGTTGTTGCCGCCAATATTGACACTGTTTTTATCTGTATGTCACTTAACAACGACTTTAATCTTCGCAGGTTAGAGCGATACCTCTCCGTAGCGTGGGACAGTGGCGCAACTCCGGTAATAGTTTTAACTAAATCTGATTTATGCAATGATTTGTCCGAGCGGTTCGGCGAGGTCGAATCCATTGCCTTCGGCACAGATATTATTATTACATCGGGCATCAGAGAAGATGGATATGTAAAGCTTCTTCCCTTCATAAAGCAAGGTAAAACGGTGGCGCTTATCGGCTCATCCGGCGTTGGAAAGTCCACCCTAATAAACCGTCTGATTGGGGAGGACAGATTAGAAACAAACGGACTGCGTAACGACGATAAGGGACGACATACGACAACAAGGCGTGAGCTTTTTTTGCTAAAGAGCGGCGGAATGGTTATTGATACGCCGGGAATGCGCGAGCTCGGTCTGTGGGAAGCTGAGGAGGGCCTTGACAAAACCTTTGCTGATGTTGAGGAGTTGGCTTCAAGATGCCGTTTCGGTAACTGCACTCATACAAACGAGCCTGGCTGTGCAGTATTGCAGGCTATTTACTCCGGAGAGCTATCCGAAGCGCGCTGGCAGTCCTATCGGAAACTGCTAAACGAAAACCGATACACCGGGAACAATGCAGAATACATGGCAGAGAAAAGGAAAAAGTTCAAAAATATCGCTAAAATTAATAAGTTATCACATGAAAGTAAGGATTATTTAAAATGAAATATGTAAAAAGCGAAAAGTATAACACCCCTGAGTTGCTGGAAAAGATAATGGGTCCAAACCCCATTAAGCTCGAGGAGGAATTGCTGCTTGATAATTTGATCCCTAAAAACGCTGTTGTCTGCGACCTCGGCAGCGGGCAAGGCCTGACAAGCGTTTTTCTTACAAAAGAATATGGTTTTACCGTTTACGCCGCCGATTTGTGGAGCGATCCCGACGAAAACCGCAAGTTCTTTGACAGCATGGGTATTGACAAAGACAATCTCATACCCGTAAAGGCTGATGCAACAGATTTGCCGTTTGAAAAAGAGTTTTTTGACGCCGTTGTAAGTACCGATTCATACAATTACTTTGGACGGGATGAAAATTTTCTTGACGATAAGCTTCTGCCTTTTGTTAAATCCGGCGGATATATCTATATCGCAATTCCCGGAATGAAAAAGGACTGCCACGACGCTCTGCCTCCCGAGCTTTTGCTTTCCTGGACACCGGAGCAGCTTGATTATATGCACGATGTTGAGTACTGGTCTGATATGGTGAGCAAATGCAAAGGGGCTGATGTTATTAGCGTTAATGAGATGGAGAGTAACGATGAGGTGTGGGCCGACTGGATTGCGCAGGAAAACGAATATGCCATCGGCGACCGCAAGGCAATGGAAGCAGGCGGCGGCAAGTATCTAAACTTTATCAAAATTATTCTGAAAAAGAAATAAGCATGAAAATTAAGAAAGCCCCACACTAATTTGAGTGTGGGGCTTGGAGCTGGTGGGGTGACTCGAACACCTGACCTGCTGATTACGAATCAGCTGCTCTACCGACTGAGCTACACCAGCAAAAATCACAGCTTTCGTATTTTAGCATAATGAGCTGTCAAAGTCAATCGAAATTATAATTACAATTTGTATTATTACTTGTAACTAAAACGAAATCTTTCGTGATTTGAAATTATAAGTAATTGATTTACAGGACCTTTTTACTCACTAAGACCCGAAAAACAGTTACCATAAGTCTTACGAGTAATTATTATTCATTTAGTTATCAACATTTTCAACAGGTTTTTCAACACGCGAAAATGCTATAAAATCCATAGATTATTGCAAATAATCTATTAATCTATAAATCCTCAAACAGCAAAAAATAACAAATCAGAAACAAAAAATTGTTTACATAACTCCGTTTTGCTTCAGTGAATGATACATACCGCTGCCAACAATTATGTGGTCAAGCAACTCAACGCCTACTAAATCAAGGGCATTTTTCACGATCCCGGTACAGTATTCGTCCTCATGCGACGGAGTCGGCAGTCCGTTCGGGTGATTATGAGCTATTATTACGCTTGCGGCTTTATACTTCATCGCTGTTTCTACAAGCATTCTAACGCCTATCTCGGTAGCATTTACTATGCCCTTGCTTATTGCCTTGCACGCAATCACCCGACTTGCATTATCAAGAAGCAGCGCATAGGCAATTTCGTCTTGCTCATACATAAATTTGGACAAAAAGAATTTACCGACCTCGTCAGCCGATTCAATACTCTTTTTCGGAACGCTCACCTGCTCCATATATCTGCGACTGATTTCGGGAATGAGCTTGAGCAATACCGCGGCATTCTCACCTATTCCGTCAACCTCACTCAAAGACTTATAATCTGCCTCAAGCACAGCCGGCAAAGATCCGAAATTCATCAGGAGCTTATGCGCAAGCTCGTTGGTATCCTTGCGCGGCAAAGCGTAAAACAGCAGCATCTCCAGTGCGTTATGGTCATTAAATCCGTCCAATCCTACCTCGGAAAAGCGGCTTTTCATCCTTTGGCGATGACCGTCATGAACTCCCATTGCTTCTCCCCTTAAAGCTCCATATTCGCATACGCGTTCAGTTCGCTTCCGGCTATATTTCCTTCAAGGAACTCATAGTAGCCCTGACAGCCTATCA
Organism: Oscillospiraceae bacterium; assembly: GCA_016292445.1. Classification (GTDB taxonomy): domain Bacteria; phylum Bacillota; class Clostridia; order Oscillospirales; family Oscillospiraceae; genus F23-B02. Next base: position 82,402 of record JAEDIN010000001.1, read on the forward strand.
TAGCCGCATTATCACCGCACAGCTTCAGCGGGGGCACGAACAGTTGGCAGCCTGCTTTCTCAGCAGCGGCCTTAAAATCAGCTCTTATTCTTGAATTGGCTGCAACACCGCCGGCAACGGCTATTTTATTATATCCGAGTTCCTTTGTCGCCATAATTGTGCGAGGCACTAAGCTATCGCTGACAGCAGCGGTAAAGGACGCCGCGAGAGACGCTCTGTCAATAGTCTCGCCCTTTTGCTCTGCGTTGTGGACTATGTTTATCACAGCGGTCTTTAGTCCGGAAAAGCTCATATCGTATGGACTTCCGTCAATATGTGTTCTGGGCAAATGATATTTTTTATCGTCTCCACCCTGCGAAAGCAGGTCAATGGGCTTACCGCCGGGGTAAGGCAAGCCGAGAACTCGTGCCGTTTTGTCGAAGCACTCTCCTGCCGCATCGTCACGGGTAGAACCGATGACCTTCAGATCAGTATAGCTGCGTACATCTATGATAAGCGTATTACCGCCGGAAATGGCAAGACAGAGAAACGGCGGCTCAAGCTCAGGGTATGCTATGTAATTTGCCGCAACATGGCCTTTTATGTGGTGAACCGGAATCAATGGCACATCAAGGCTAAGCGCAACTGCCTTTGCAAAGTTAAGGCCGACAAGCACAGTGCCGATAAGGCCCGGTGCATAGGTGACGGCAACAGCGTCTATATCGCTCTTTTCTATACCTGCGGTTTGAATTGCTCTTTCCGCAAGTCGTGATATTACCTCAACATGGCTCCTTGAGGCTATCTCGGGTACAACGCCGCCGTAGATAGCGTGCAGATCCGCCTGTGAAAAAATCTGGTCGGTCAAAACCTTTCTGCCGTCTTCAACTACCGCTACGGCGGTTTCATCACATGATGATTCAAACGCTAATATCTTCACTTTATTATCCTCATCTCAGAAATTTTGTCATCAGTATGGCATTTTCAGTCGGCTTGTTATAGTAATTCTTTCTCATACCCACATCTGAAAAGCCGTTTTTTCTGTAAAGCTCAATTGCAGGTAAATTGCTTTCACGAACCTCAAGCGTTACAAAGCTGAGGTTTTTTTCATTTGCCCGTTTTATAAGAGACTCAATCAGCTTATCGGCAATGCCGAGTCGTCTGCACTCGGGAGAGACGGCAACATTAGATATATAACCCTCGTCGAGAACATACATCATTCCGACATAGCCCAGCACTCTGCCGCTGTCGTTAAATGCGGCTATAAAAATGTGCATATCATCAGGAAGCTGAGAAATGAGCGCCTGTCTTGACCACGGAACGGAAAAGCACTGCTTTTCAAGCAGCTCTATCTCATCAATATGCTCGAGACGGACATCCGCAATTTCAAAATACATCAAAAGTCCTCCTGCTCAAGCTCATCAATTACGGCGAGGACCTCATCGGTGAGCCTTTCAAGAGTCTTTTTCCAGCCGAAGGCAAAAGCCGGAGGCTTGATATCATCCTCAGCAAGACACATTACACGCTCATCAAGCTCCTGAAAGCGCCTGGAAAGCTCGTCTGCCTGCTCCAAAGTCATGCACAAGGCAATATCGCAGGAGGCAAGGAGCTCTCTTGTAACCTCGTTGGGGGTACATTTTGGAAGCCTTATTCCTAAACTCTCGCAAGCCTTAACAAGCTTTGCAGGCATTACTGCGCAGGGTGTTAGCCCGGCGGAATATGCTGTCACCTGCGCACTTTTCCCCTGCTTATTCGCATTAAACACAGCCTCGGCGACCATGGAAAGCGAATTGTCGTCACAGACGAACAAAATACTGCCTACATCAATTCCGTTAAACCCATAGAGCTCCGACTGCCTGTCGTCCCAATGCTCAAGGCTTCTGTCACCGGCCATGCTTTCGATATGGTGCGTAAGCTCATGATGCAGCGTATTTTTCAGCCTCCGGCGAAACACTTCATCTTCCATATCGCCGTAAAGCTCTACAAACGAGCCATAGTAAAGCTCGATATATCTGCCCATCTCGTTTCTGAAATAGGTGCCGAGTGTATATCTGCCGTCTTCGGAGGTCACCGCCTGTTCGACAAAACTGACTCCCCCGTTTAATTTTTCAAAAATGCCCTGCGGCAATTCATCGGCAAGCTCATCGAGAACGATCGCTGCTTCTTCATAGCTTAACATCAGTGTGCCTCCGCCCAACTATGGCCTGTTTTTGCCTCGACGATAAGCGGAACGGACAGCTTCGCAACCCCGCTCATCTCCTCAGTGAGTATCTTAATAACGGTATCCGCTTCATCCTCGGGACACTCGCAGATAAGCTCGTCGTGTACTTGAAGAATCAATTTTGATTTTAGCCCCTCGGCTTTCAGTCTGTTATACACATTGACCATCGCAAGCTTAATTATATCCGCAGCCGTGCCCTGAATGGGCATATTAAGCGCAACTCTTTCGCCGAAAGAACGCATATTGAAGTTGGATGATTTAAGCTCGGGCAAGGCCCTGCGGCGATTGTACAATGTCTTTACATAGCCGTCAGCCTTTGCCTGCTCGACTATGTGCTTCATATACTCATGCACGCCGCTGTACTTGTCAAGGTATGCGTCCATATATGCCTTCGCCTCGTTCGGAAACACACCGATATCCTGTGCAAGCGACCATGCGGAAATACCGTAAACTATGCCGAAATTGACAGCCTTTGCCCTGCTGCGCTGAAGGCTCGTTACCTCGCTCAGCGGAGTGTCAAACACCTGAGAGGCTGTTACGGCATGTATATCCTCGCCGCTTGCAAATGCCTCCTGCATATGCCTATCGTTTGAGATATGTGCAAGAAGGCGAAGCTCAATCTGACTATAATCGGCGTCAACCAGCACTTTCCCCTTTGATGCGATGAACATTTTTCGTATCTGCCCGCCAAGCTCCTTGCGAATGGGTATATTCTGCAAATTCGGCTCTGTGCTTGACAGTCTGCCCGTTGCGGTAACGGTCATCTGAAAATTCGTTCTTATTCTGCCGTCGGCTTCAATGAGTTTCAGCAAACCGTCGGCATAGGTGGATTTAAGCTTTGTGAGCATTCTGTAATCCAGTATAAGCTCGATTATGGGGTGCTTTCCTCTCAGCTTTTCAAGAACATCCGCATTGGTGCTCCAACCGGTCTTTGTTCTCTTGCCCGAGGGCAGCATCAACCTCTCGAACAGCACCTCACCGAGCTGCTTAGGGGAATTGATATTAAACTCACCGCCTGCAAGCTCCCATATCTCTTTTCTCGTCTTTTCTATTCCCTCATTAAGGCTTGTTCCGAAGTCGCTAAGTGCCGTTCTGTCTACCAAAAAACCTACAGATTGCATATCCGCAAGCACCTTGCAAAGCGGTAGCTCAATATCATAATACAGCATATCCATTTCAAGCTGCTTAAGCCTTTCTTCCGTTACACTCTTAAGCAGGAACATCGCCTCCGTGCCGTGTAGCTCTCTGCCCAGATAGCGCATACTCACTCGCTCCGGAGGATACTCGCTTTCCGTTGCTTCGAGAAGATAAGCAGCAAGGGCCGTATCGTAAATAAAGCCGTCAAGAGGCAGACCCTCAGCAATAAGCTTAGACATAAGGTCTTTAACATTATGGGAAATCTTTTTGGTTTCTGCTGAAAAAACAAGCCTTAACAGACGGTTATAATCGTCACCCAAGCTGCCCCAGCGGGAAATATAAACACTTTTGCCGTCACACAATTCAATACTGTCGAAATCCGCGCTCATATCAACGGCAACAAAGTCCGCAGCTTTGATTGCCTCGGAAACAGCATTATAATCAGCATCCTCTATTACGGGTAAATGTTCGTCCGCTGCGATATCGGCTTCGGAAGCAGGTTCCGAAATTCCCCATTTTTCAATGAATTTTTTAAACCCGAGCCTTTTGAAGAGTGCGAAAAGCTCCGGCTTATAGTTTTTATTCCAAAATGAATCCTCGGGCTTAAAGTCAATCGGCGCATCTGTACATATCGTTGCAAGCTCATAGGACAGCTCCGCACTTTCTCTGCCGTCCTTCAGCTTTTTGCGAACGCCCTCTTTGATTTCAAGTTCGTCTATATTTGAATAGATATTGTCAATACTCGTGTACCGCTGAACAAGGTCCATAGCGGTTTTTTCACCGATACCGGGCACTCCGGGTATGTTGTCCGATGAATCGCCCATAAGTGCCTTCAAATCCACGATATGGATTGGCTCGAAGCCGTACTCTTCTTTGAATAGCTCGGGAGTGTACTCCTTTGTTTCGGTCTGACCCATTTTGCTTTTAACATGGCAGACATGGGTCGTTTCACTAATAAGCTGAAAACTATCCTTATCGCCTGTAACTATGCGGCAGTCCCAACCCGCTGTTTCACATATCTTGCCGACAGTTCCCAGCAGGTCATCGGCTTCAAAGCCCTCAAGCTCAAGACGCATAATCCCCATTGCATCAAGCACCTGCTTTAAAACCGGCATCTGCACCGCAAGCTCCTCCGGCATACCCTTGCGCTGTGCCTTATAGCCCTCATACCGCAGATGTCGGAAGGTCGGTGCTTTCAGGTCAAAGGTGACGCACACAGACTCGGGCTTTTCGCTGTCAAGCAGCTTTTGTAGTATCGCCAAAAAGCCGTAAATTCCGTTAGTCGGAGTCCCGTCGGGAGCATTAAGCTGTCTAATTCCGTAAAACGCTCTGTTTACTATGCTGTTACCATCTAAAATCAGTAGTTTCATCATCAATCCTCGCCGCGAAGTCTGATTATTCTGTCTCTAAGCTCTGCTGCAAGCTCAAACTCCAGCATCTTCGCAGCTGCCTTCATTTGCTTTTCGAGTTCCTCTATCAACGCCTTGCGTTCACTCCTCGTCATCTTAACGCCGTCTGCGCGCTGTGCGGAGGCAGACGCATCTGAGGATATTTCTATCATATCGCGGACACTCTTAATTATTGTCTTGGGAACAATTCCGTTAGCTTCGTTATATGCCGCCTGTTTTGCTCTGCGGCGTTCGGTCTCGTCAATAGCAAGGCGCATGGAGTTTGTAACGGTGTCGGCATACATAATGACCTTACCGTCGGCGTTTCTTGCCGCTCTTCCAATGGTCTGGATAAGACTTGTTTCACTGCGGAGGAACCCCTCCTTATCGGCATCGAGTATTGCAACCAGGCTGACCTCGGGAAGGTCAAGTCCCTCTCGGAGCAGATTTATTCCTATGAGAACATCAAATTCGCCGAGACGCAGGCTGCGGATTATCTCCATTCGCTCAATCGCGCCTATATCATGGTGCATATATCTGCATTTTATACCGACATTGCCGAGGTATTCCGTCAGATCCTCCGCCATTTTCTTGGTAAGCGTGGTTACGAGGACTCTCTGCTGCTTTTCGACGCGGAGATTTATCTCTCCGATTAAGTCGTCTATCTGACTCTCTATAGGTCTTACGGAGACTTCAGGGTCAAGAAGACCTGTGGGTCTGATTATCTGCTCTGCAATCTGACCTGCTCTCTCGCGCTCATACTCGCCGGGAGTTGCGGAAACATAAACCGCCTGATGCATTCTCTCGTTAAACTCATCGAATTTCAGCGGTCTGTTATCGTATGCCGAGGGCAGTCTGAAGCCGTAATCGACCAATGCTTCCTTTCTTGCCCTATCTCCGCGGTACATTGCCCGAACCTGCGGCAGCGTAACATGGCTTTCATCAACAAACAGCAGAAAATCATCAGGGAAATAATCGAGCAAGGTCATCGGTGCGCTTCCGACCGGTCTGCCGGAGATTATTCTCGAATAGTTTTCTATACCGGTGCAATAGCCGAGCTCCTGCATCATCTCTATATCATAATTTGTACGCTGAGAAATTCTCTGGGCCTCAAGAAGCTTGCCGTTTTCTTCAAAAAACCTGACACGTTCCTCACACTCTGCGCGGATATCATCTATCGCTCTTGCCATTTTCTCCTTGCTTACAACATAATGGCTCGCAGGGTAAATTGCAGCATGATTGATATACCGAAGCACATTTCCGGTAACGACATTGACCTCGCTGATACGGTCTATCTCATCGCCGAAGAACTCAACTCTTATCGCCTTATCGTTTGAATAAGCGGGGAAAATCTCAACGGTATCACCCCTTACTCTGAACATATTGCGTTCAAATGCAATATCGTTGCGCTCGTATCTAATCTCGATAAGCTTCTTGAGCAGCTCGTCAAAGTTTCTCGTCTGACCCTGTCTTAACGAAATGACCATGGTTTTATAGTCGATCGGGTCACCGAGTCCGTAAATGCAGGATACGGAAGCTACGACGATGGTATCACGGCGCTCAAAAAGACTTGAGGTAGCGCTGTGTCTTAGTCTCTCAATTTCATCGTTTACGGAGCTGTCCTTCTCAATAAAGGTGTCCGTGTGGGGTATATAAGCCTCGGGCTGATAATAATCGTAGTAAGAGACGAAGTACTCAACGGCGTTTTCCGGAAAAAACTCCTTAAACTCAGCACAAAGCTGCGCGGCAAGTATCTTGTTGTGTGCAAGCACCAGCGTAGGCCGATTGAGCCTTGCGATGACGCTTGCCATGGTAAAGGTCTTGCCGGAACCTGTAACACCCAAAAGCACCTGCTCGTCTAAACCGTTTTTAATTCCGCTGACAAGTGTTTCTATTGCCTCGGGCTGATCACCCATAGGTGCATACGGTGATACAAGTTTAAATCTATCCATTTAGAGCCTCCAAATAATTTATCATAATATTATATCATGATTATCTGTAAATCACAAGAAAATCAGCCGTTTTAAAACGGCTGATTTAGTATTCTCATAAGTTTATACTTCCGAGAGCCAATCTTGATATCATGGCAGCAAACTGTGCTCTGGTTGAACAGCCCTGCGGATATAGTGTACCGTCACCCATGCCGATGACAACACCCTTATTTACGCACCAGCTCATTGCGGGTATCGCATAGTCGGAAACAAGTCCGGCATCCGTAAAGTCGCTCAGTTCGGCTTTAGCGGAGCTGCCGTCGTTTGCGTATCTGTAAACGAATGCGGCAAGCTGCTCGCGGGTAACGCATTCATCCGGTCGGAAGGTGTTATCATCATAGCCCATGACAACACCTGCATTATAGCCCCAAATGACAGCGTCCCTGCACCAGCAAGTGTCAATATCCGTAAACGGGCAGTTTTGACCGGTGACCGAGGGTGTGCCGGCAAGGCGGTACAGCACGGTCACGACCTGTCCTCTGGAAACTGTGCCTTCAGGGGCAAAGCTGTTTACATCCGCGCCTATCATAAGGCCATTATCATAGCAATACTTTACATTATCGTAAAACCATGAGCCCATACCAACATCGGTGAAGGGCAGATTGTTTACGACGGCATCAGGCTTGCTGTTCATGTAGTTCTCGGGTATCGTCATCATCCACGACATACCGAGTTCGCCGTAATGAGCGGACATAATGCCGATAATGTTGAATATAAGCGTTGCAAACTCATCGGGGCATTTCGCCACGATCTTTATAACGGTGAGGGTCAGAGGCTTTACCATTTTCCTGACCTGCTCAAAATTATACTCGGTTATGCCAGCATCGCGCAAAGCGTCGAGAACCATATTCGCTACATAGCTTACGATCTCGTCAACAGACTTGTTCTCAATGACATAGATGAGTTCACCGAGATTTTTAACCGCGCTCTTGCTCAGAATCTGAACAAAAGTGTTCCACTGATCGGGATATGTACCGATGAGCGGCAGAATGAGCTCCTGAATATCATCCTGGGCAGCATAGACCTCAGCTCTTGTGGTGAACACCTCGGTAAACAGCTTCTGAACGAAGCGATCGAGGAATTCACCTTGAGTCATGGTGACGCCGTTTTTGAGATTGATTATCTTTGAAATCGTTGCGTGGGGTGTAACGGTGACATACTTGAAGTTGTCAATACGGTATTCGCCGGCATTCTCAAAGGTTGCGAAAACCTCAAGCATTTTTTCCTTAAGTTCATCGTAATTATCATCAAGCTTTGCGCTCGGCATAACATGGTCTACACCGTATCTTCCGAAGCTCATGCATTCGGGTGCAACTTTTACGACAAGGTCATTGTAGTTGACGATGTTATGAATGTTATTGTAGATGCTGCCGTTTATCTTGCTTACATCTGCGCCCATGGGAGGCTCAAAGCAGTAAAAATAGATGTCGTCTGCTGAAAGCTCAACATTTTTGCCTATGCTGCGGCCTGCCGCTATCATATCGTCTATTGCACCGCCGAGCATATTTGCCCCTGCCGCTCCTCTGCTGTAACCGGTGCACCAGAGCTTTATTCTGCCGCATATCTCCGGGTGATTTGCCAGATAATCCTGCAAAAAATCAAGAGCTATGTCGCGGCAAATAGCAAATCCGGCATGGTCACCCTCAAGTCCGACATTCAGATCGCCTGCCCACTCGGCATAATAACCGCAGCCGCGCAGGCCGATGCCGATAACAGTGCATTTTTCGCCGTCTATGTAGAGCTCCTTGTTTGCGATACCTACACCGAAAGTGTTTCTGCCGGGTCTTTCGGTAAAGTCCTTATTGGCTTCAAAATCCTTAAAGCCGATCTGATCAAAGAAATCGATCAGATTTGCAGGGCCTTCCTTGTAGCGGGACGGATCTGCGACATTGCCCGACGCAAGGCACATCGCCATGGTAACGGTTGCAAGGTCCTGCCTGTAGGTATAACCCGACCCGGTAAAATACTCATCGCTGTAGGTGAACGGACACGGGTGGTCCGTCTCCATGTCATCATGTCCGGCATTAAACATGATACTGCCGGTGATAGTATCATACTCATTTCCTTCCGCTAAAACCGACAACGGCACAAGGGAAACAAGCAGGACAAGCACCAGCATAATGCTTATAAGCTTTTTCATACAGTCTCCTCCACCATATTAATTTTTCTTTGCTTTTTTGATTCCTTTTCAGCTATTGAGAACATCACTATTAAAAGTGCTGCCTCAGGGAAAGGGCAAAAAACTCCGGGATTAGTCATCGACATCGCAAGGATGCCGGCATAGGAAAAGCCGAATATTATTAGCGGACTGCGAAGATTGGTGAGAATAAGCCGCATTCGCTCACCGAATATCCAGCTATATGCCATTACTCCTATCAAGCCCATCGACCCCATAATCTGAATTAGAACATTATGATAAAATACAAGACTGCCCGGAATAATAGCCTTGAATATACCGATATTTTTTGTGCTGCCGACACCGATACCGTTAAACGGGTGATCTAAAAAGTCCCTTATACCCAATTCGATAAAGCTGACTCTTGTCTCGCTTGCAGATATCAAATTGCCCTCGACAAGCCTGCTTGAATACAAGACGGGAATGTACTTGACCCCAATGTAGCACAAGGCGGCAACTACAAGCAAAAACACCCAATTGTACCATTTATTCTCCTCGATGCTTTCCCTTCTGAGATAGCAGATATACAGACCGCAGACAAAGCCTGTCATTGTGCCGAAAAGCAATCCGCTTCTTGACCCTGTCATAACAAGCGCAAGGCACATGACGGCAAACCCCAAAAGATGAATGCGGCGGCGTTCTATCATAAGGCATGATGATGACAGCGTCATTAGAAGGACACTGGCAATATAGTTTCTAGGCTTAAAAAACAGCACCGTTCCGCTTTTAATGAAGCGTTCAAAATTTACTGCATAGAACACTATTATCACAGCCGATGCGAGCAGGCCCGCCGTGTACAGGATATCCGCCATACGCTCTACGCGGTCGTATTCTCTTTCGTTTTCAAGTCTTGATGACGCAAGAAAATACAGTAAAAGCATCACCACGCCGAGCCCGAGCATATAATAAAAACTCACGGGTCTGAAATAATCCTTCGCCGATATTGTGCCGATTCCTCCAACAAGCAGTGCAACCGAAACAGCGCAAAGCGGAGGGACAAATCTGCCCTTCACAAAGGGTCTGCGGTAATATATCAGATTAAACATGACCGCAATTGCAAAAGGCACGACGGCATAAGGCACATACGGCACAAGGGCGGTGTAATCCGTATAATACTTTGTTGACAGCAGGAAAATGCACATCAAAGGGCAAACTATCGACAAAAGGTCGTCGCAGAAAACAAGCAGCAAAACCGATACCGCTACAAGCACAAACATGACGACAAGCTGAGTCCCGCTAACGAGCCCAAACAACGATATTACAAACAGAATCGGGAAAAAGGCTTTGCTGTTCCAAGCCTCTGTCGCAGCAATCCGTCCATCTTCAAAAAAACCGTGAAAATTCAATTAACTGTCCTCAACTTAATAAAAGAAGTATCATTCAGCAGAAAGCCTATCAAGGCAATTCTGCCGCAATTATATACACTGACGCAAAACGAATAATGTCAAAACAGTCACTCAATATTAGCTTGTGAGCTATTATTGTTCAATAGTCATTGTGTCTGTATATTTGTTCTTTGTTGTATTTTAACAAAAAAGGCAGGCATGTGTCAACAAAAGCAAAAACAGCCTGTTGCAGCTGTAATCTTCAAATCTTCTTGAAACAATTGAAATATCGTGCTACAATCTAAAAAAACGCACCGGAGGTACTGCAATGTCCAGAGAAGAAATAAAAAAATCCATCGAAGAGGAAGATAATTACCACTATAACGATGAGCTGTTTTATACCGGCGAGGGTGATCTGCTTGACACCGCTGAAGGTCGGGCAAAGTTTTGCAGGCTAAATGAAACAACCGTTTTCAGGAAGAAAGACCCCGGTGTTTGGAACAACTACATCTGGGTATTCAACAATAAGGGCGTGGGAATGACTATCAAAAAACAAAGCCGTGTTGATCCCAAACTCATGGAATGTATCGACTATGATGCTGACGGCAACGAGGTCAGCAAGTCATACGACCCCGCATAATGTAACATTGCTTTGAAACCCGACGACAGCTGTCGTCGGGTTTCATTTTTCAGCTATTCCACTGCTTAACCTGCTCACGAATCCAATTTGCCCATTCATCAATGCCCTCTCCCGTTCTTGCGGAGATGGGAATAATTTTGATGTTGGGGTTAAGCTTAGTTACATATAGCTTGCAGGCTTCAAGGTCAAAGTCAAAGTAAGGCATGACATCAATCTTATTGACGAGCAGTACATCGCAGATAGAGAACATCAAAGGGTACTTCAAGGGCTTATCGTGACCCTCGGGTACGGAGAGTATCATCGCATTTTTTACAGCACCCGTGTCAAACTCGGCGGGGCAAACAAGATTACCTACATTTTCAAGAATGGCAAAGTCGATATTCTCTGTTCCCAGTCCTTCAAGTCCCTGCTTTGTCATACCGGCATCAAGATGGCACATTCCGCCGGTATGGAGCTGGATTACTTTTGCACCGGTCTCGGCAATTGTATGTGCGTCAACATCAGAATCAATGTCGGCTTCCATAACGCCTATGCGCATTTCATCCTTTAACGCCGCAATTGTAGCCTTCAAGGTAGTAGTTTTACCCGAACCGGGAGATGACATGAGATTGAGCAAAAATGTCTTTTCCTTTTTAAGCTCCTCCCTTAACTTGTCAGCTTCACGATCGTTGTTCTCGAATACGCTTTTTTTGATCTCTAATACTCTGAATTTGTCCATATCATTCACCTCATATATCTGTTTTAGTTTAATGAATCCATAATAGTATTAAGTATTTCGTCAAAATCTCTGCTGTTGACAGAGTAGTCCGCACTTGCCTCAAAAGTATAGCGCTCGGAATTATTTCTGCGCTCGGCGATCGCGGCTGTAAGCTCCGAATAGATATCATAATCAGAAATATCAACAGCAGCACCTGAAGCGGGAATATATCCGCTATCTCCAACGAACGGCGCGTTGACCTCCGGAGATGTGAACCAGCGGATAAACATTGCCGAGGCCCGCTCCGAATTACTGTCGGAGGCGGTCATTGTAATACCGGTCACCTTTTCTACATAAGCCGATTCGCCGTCCTTCATGCAGGGATAAGCTGCAAATTCAATTGAATCGGCATCAAGCGCATATGCGCAGCGCATGACCTCTGACGATGGGATTAAAGCACAGGCTATTATTCCCTCGCCGACCATTTTGGTCGCCTCTCCGCCTGCCACACCGAATCCTCGGTTATAGGCGGTCTCAGCCAGCAGCTTGTATATGTACTTACAGTTTTTATTGCTTGTATCATGTGGACTGACAGCGCTAAAATCGTCCTTGAGCTGAGCAGCCGCAGTTCTGAAAAACAACGAATAGTCGGTTATCGTGAAGAAACTGGAGCCGTTTCTGGAATAATACTCATCGGCCACGGAGCAAAGCTTTTCGAAATTTGATATTGCCGAAATATCCGAGAACACCTCGGTATTGACCATAAACACATTTGTTTCCGCCGCAACCGGCAGTGAGACCAGTGTCCCGTTCATTGAAGCAGCCTCCGCCATTTCCTTGCTAAAGGCGGACGCCTCCCAGCTTCCGAAATATGAGCTCATTTCGGCAAGGACTCCCTTTTCGTCCATGTAAGCGGCATAGTCGGTATCACACACGACCATGTCGGGCAGACTTCCTTTTTCTTCTATTCTTTTGTCAAGCTCCTTGTATAGCTCCGCGCTGCTGTTAAAATCCTTGACCTTAACAGTAATTCCGTATTTGCCGCCCTCACCGTTGTTATAATTATCGGCAAGTCCGGCAAAGCCCTGCCACATTCTGTCGTTATTGACATACCATACGGTCACCTCGGTGTCCGCATCCGGTTTGAGCGGCGCATAATGAGCGAAGTATATATACACCGCACCCGCAATAATCAAAACAACGGATAAAAGTATTCCGAGGCGATATCTAATTCTTGACATAAGCGTTTATATTTCCTCAAAAAAACATTATAATTCTTATGTATTTATACCACATCGGACTGTCGTTTTCAATAATGTTGTGTCGAATATTATTTTAATTGAATAATTCATGATTTTGTGATATGATAACCGTGTATATTTGTACGATTCCGGAGGCATTAGCATGAATAACAAGCTTAGAAGAATTATTTGTTCCTTTCTGACGGTTTTAATGCTGTTCAGTTTGGTCGGCAACTGTGCAGTCCTCCCCGCCTACGCGGTCGATGCCTGCGGCTACGACCCCGCCAAAACAATGTCGGAGCTTGATTTATCGGGCGAAGAGGCGGAGACCGGCAAAAGCTACAGCATTTCAAACACTGACGAGCTTTGCAAATTTGCCGAGTATGTAAACGCCGGTAAGCTTACCGCCGGTGTCACCTTCTACATGACCTCCGATATTAAGCTGACCGATGTTTCATGGACACCTATCGGCAGCACGGCCTCCTGTGCCTTTGCCGGTGTGTTTGACGGCTGCGGATATGCCGTACTCAAGCTTTCAAGCGACACACAGGAAAACAGCAGAGCTTTATTCGGCTTTGTCGGCGGTTCGTCGGCCGAGATTAAAAACCTCGGTGTCGAGGGTATTGTAAACGGCGAAACAGACGTCGCAGGTATAG
>JAEDIN010000061.1 GCA_016292445.1 Oscillospiraceae bacterium
TTATGCTATTGATTATTCTGCGGGCTGAGCCTTGGACTGCTTACTCAGAGCCTTGACGCCTTCGACAACAAGGTCGATAGCGAGGATGATGAGCAGGACGGCGATGACGCCGCGAACGATGCCCCAGGTTACATCAGCACCGGAGGTGACGAGGTTGACCTGAGTGATGATGGTGAACACGAGGGAGGTCAGAGTGACCAGCAGCATGAACGCCATGGGGATGTAGAACATCTTGTTGTTTCTGCCGATCTTGCCGAGCCATGCAGCGACTGCGAGCAGACCAAGTGCTGCCAGAAGCTGGTTTGCTGCTCCGAACAGAGCCCAGATCTTAGCATAACCGGTCATGCCGAGTGCAATGCCGATAACGACGGTGATAGCGGTGGAAACGTACGGATTGGTGAGGACCTTGCGTGCACCGGTCATATCTTTAACGGACTCGCCGGGCTTCATCCAGAATTCCTGGAACATATAGCGAGCCAGACGGGTAGCGGTGTCAAGAGAGGTCAGGCAGAATGCGGAAACCGCAAGAATGAGCAGGGAGTAGGTAACGGTCTGTGCACCGGAACCGAACAGGGTGCCGAGCATAGTGGAGAGACCGCCTGCAAAGACCTGAGTGGGAACGACGGTGGTGCCGCTTGCGTAATCCTTCCAGATGTAAGCAACAGCACACAGGGAGATGATTGCCAGAGCAGACTCGATGAGCATGCCGCCGTAAGCGATGGGACGAGCGTCCTGCTCACGGTTGAGCTGCTTTGCGGTAGTACCGGAACCAACCAGAGAGTGGAAGCCGGAGATTGCGCCGCAGGCGATGGTGACAAACAGTGCAGGGAACAGGTAGCCGATGGAGGAACCGGTCGGAGCAACGGTGTCATAGAAGCCGGTGAATGCGGGCATTGCATCGATGCTCGGGTGGCAGCCGATGATGCCGACAACGGCGAGGATCATCATACCATAGAGCAGGAAGGAGCTGAGGTAGTCACGGGGCTGGAGAAGAATCCAGACAGGAGTGACAGATGCGACGAGAATGTAGATGCCGCAGATGATCATCCAAGTCTCATAGCTGAGGTAAATGGGATGCCAGTTGAGGCCGACATACATTGCAACGGCGATAAGAGCTACACCGATTATGGTGGAAACACCGAGAGGAGCGTTTCTGCGGTAAACAAAGAAACCAAAGAGAATTGCAAGAACGATGAAGAAAATGGAGATCATCGCGGTGCTGGCGTTTGCTGCGCTTGCTGCATAGTCGATAGCACCGTTTTCAAGGAAGGTTGCCTTGAAGGTGTTTGCAACGATGGAAGCAAATGCTGCAACAACGAGCAGGAGGGTCAGGTAAGCGAAGATGATGAACAGACGCTTTGCCTTGAGACCGATACTGTCTTCGATGACGGTGCCGATCGACTTGCCCTTATTACGGACAGATGCAAACAGAGCACCGAAGTCGTGTACGCCGCCGAAGAAGATGCCGCCGATGAGAACCCACAGTGCAACGGGAACCCAGCCGAAGACAGCAGCCTGGATAGGTCCGTTAATGGGGCCTGCGCCGGCGATGGAGGAGAAGTGGTGGCCCATGAGCACGGGAGCTTTTGCAGGCACATAGTCAACACCGTCTTCCATTGTGTGAGCGGGAGTAACATTACTGGGATCTACTCCCCATTTCTTGGACAGCCATCTGCCGTAGAAGATATATCCTATGAGCAGGATGGCGATGCTGATGATAAGTAATACAGCAGCATTCATTTTGGTTTTCCCCTTTCAAAAAATGTTTATAAAAATTATTTAAGGAGCGTCTTTTTAAGAAGCTTGGCGGTACTGCGACCGCTGCCGTTTGCGGCGGTGTTTCCGGTAGAGAGCTCGATGACTCCGGTGTGGAAATCCATCCACCCGTAATACGACAAGCGAAAGCTCTTGTATATCCTCGTTCTCTTTAATGCACGCAGAGCATCTTTGTCGCAGGTATCGCAGATAAACACCGCCGTGATGTACGAACACATATGACCGGGTTTAGGTTCGATATGGCTCATACCGTCTTTATAGGCATATTCTCTGCATTTGAGGAAGGTTTCCTTTGTCAGATGAGGAACGGAAAAAATGTAAACATACTCGTTGCTGTCTGCCTCCCAAAGCTTGGCGGCCTTTACGAGAACATATTTTTCGGAATGGACATGGAGAAAACAGGTGGCAGCGAGCTCACCGGGTTCTTCGTCGTAACGAACTATGTCAAAGTATACCGAATAGCTTTCACAAAGCTTGTCAATGGCTTCAAGACGGGTCATTTGGCAGTTCCTCCGATCAAAGCTGCGGTTGTTAATAAACAATGAAAATTGTTAATTTTCTATCCAAATTCATTAACAGTATATACCCACTTTTTGTGAAAATCAAGTGCCCTTTGACAAATTATTCATTCAATTTTTTCATATTTTACAACAAATTTTAGAAAAACAAAAAACAGGGCATTCCGATATGGGGATATGATACCGTTATCAAATAATACAGCGCAGATTGTTCAAATTTTTGTATTGTGTATATCGGCAGTTGATGATAAAATAGACAAAAATGCTGAGAGGAGCTGTTATATGGATTATTCGGCAGCCAATGCCTCGCTTTGGAATGTGGTCATTCAGCTTGGTTTTATCGCAGGTGCAATACTCGTTGCGGGGTTATTGAGAAACAACATAAAGTTCGTGAGAAAGAGCATGATGCCCGTTGCGGTCATCGGCGGCTTTTTACTGCTTATATTAAAATGCCTCGGCATAATAAAGCTTGATGCGGATATGCTTGAGATGATAGTTTACCACTGCATCGCACTCGGCTTCATCGCCATGTCGCTTCGCGTGACGAGCGGCAAAAAATCGCAGGCAGGAAAGCTCGACGGACTTAAATCCGGCGCGATAATAGTCGGAGCGTATCTCACGCAGGGTATCGCAGGTCTTATTATCACGATCGGTCTTGCTTACACCTTTATGCCCGGACTGTTCAAGGCAGGCGGACTGCTGCTGCCCATGGGCTTCGGTCAAGGGCCGGGACAGGCGAACAATGTCGGTACGACCTATCAGGCACTCGGCTTTACCGGCGGTCACAGCTTCGGACTTGCAATTGCTGCGGCCGGTTATATCTGCGCCTGTGTTGTCGGCGTAATCATCCTCAATATGCTTGCAAAGCACGGCAAAATAAGCACCGAAAAGCGCACGAGGACAGACGACGACCTCACGGTGGGCTTTTTTCAGGATAAAAACGAGATACCGGTTTCCGATTCCATAGACAGACTTTCCGTTCAGCTTGCGCTGGTGTTCGTTGCGTATGCACTTACATTTCTCACAACATGGGGTCTTACCTCCAGCATATCCGCGATATCCGAGGGGCTTGCCAATACGCTCAATACGCTGCTGTGGGGCTTTAACTTCATCATCGGCTCGGCACTTGCCATGCTCGTGCGCTGGCTGCTTGACAAGGCAAAGAGCGCGAAAATGATGGAGCGTCAGTATCAGAACAATTACCTGCTCAACCGCATCTCCGGCTTCTTCTTCGATATAATGATAGTCGCCGGAATAGCTGCCATAAATCCCGAGGAACTGAGCGGACTGTGGGTGCCGTTTATCCTGCTGTGCATTGCAGGCGCCGTTCTTACATGGCTGTATTTGGCAACAGTGTGCAAGGCAGTGTACAAGGGCTATTACTATGAGGGACTTATCTCCATGTACGGAATGCTCACCGGCACGATAGGTTCGGGCATACTTCTGGTGCGTGAGATAGACCCCGACTTTGAGACTCCGGCGGCAAACAATCTCGTTCTCGGCAGCTCCTTCGCAATAATTTTCGGCGCACCGGTGCTGCTGCTCATTGGCTTAGCACCCAAATCCGACCTTATGTGCCTGCTCACACTTGGCCTGGCAGTGGTGTACCTGTGTGTGATGCTGCTTATCATCTACAAGGCAAAAAGCAAAGAGAAAGTGTGATATACAACTCATTAAATGAAGAAAGGACTTGCATCCGATGTGATGCAAGTCCTTTTTGTTTAGTAAGCTTCTATCTCCTTGAGGGTCAGGTCACGACCGCTCAGTGGATCCAGCTTCTTGCCGCCGCATTCGGGGCATACAAGGTTTTCAAGGTCGGCGATAAACTCCGCTCCGCAGTCTAAGCAGCCTGCCGTTCCGGGGAAAACCTCAACCTTAAACTCCGTTTTTTCGTAAGGCGTGCCATCGGAGACGGCTACCCAGCAATCGCTTAGAAAGTGTGGGACAACACCGGAAAGAGTGCCGACCTCAACGGTGATCTTCTTGACACTCTCAAGATGTTCGTCTTTGGCGATGCCGTCGACCATTTTCAAAAGACAGTCGCATATTCCAAGCTCATGCATTACTTCGTTACAGCCTTCCTGATGATGTTGCCGCCGCGCTTTACAAGACCCTCTGCAACCTTGATGGGCATGGTCTCAAAGGTGCCGGCGTGGATGTGACGAACCTTTTTGAGCTTGATTGCGTCAAACTTGCACTTGGTGGTGCAAAGACCGCAGCCGATGCACAGGTATTCGTCAACCTTCGTTGCGCCGCAGCCGAGGCAGCGTGCCGTTTCCTTGCGTACCTGCTCCTCGGTGAAGGTCACGCGCTCATCGGAGAAAGTTTTTGCCTTTGCGGCATTGTAGCCGTGCATCTGACGCTTTTCGCAGTCGAAGCCGCCCATTCCCACCAGTGCATGATCCTTGTCAAGAGCAATGTAGTGTCTGCGGTCACGACCCATGGTGAGAGTCTGGCCGGGGTGCACATAGCGATGCAGGGAGATTGCCGCTTCCTTACCGGCAGCAATAGCGTCAATCGCAAACTTAGGGCCGGTGTAAACATCGCCGCCGACAAAGATGTCGGGCTGTGCGGTCTGATATGTAAGCTCGTCGGCGATAGCCGTACCGCGCTTTGTGGTCTTGAGCTCGCCGATATCCAGCGTACCCCAGTCGACCTTCTGACCGACAGCGGCGATAACCGCATCGACCTTGACGGTCTCAAACTTGCCCGTGCCTACGGGCTTTCTGCGGCCCTTCTCGTCAGGCTCGCCAAGCTCCATGACCTCGCACTTAATACCGGTGACCTTGCCCTCTTTGCCGACTATCTCGGTGGGAGCGCACAGGAACTTGAAGCTGACGCCCTCAGCCTTTGCCTCGGCGACCTCTTCGGGATCGGCGGGCATTTCTTCCTCGCCTCTGCGGTAGATGACGGTTGCCTTTGCGCCAAGGCGAACAGCGGTGCGGCAAACATCCATAGCAACATTGCCGCCGCCGATGACGGCGACCTTCTTGCCGATAGCGGGCTTGTTGCCGAGGTTTACCTCACGCAGGAAATCAATGCCGCCCCAAACGCCCCCGAACTCCTCGCCGGGAATGCCGAGAGGCATGGACTTCTGAGCACCTATAGCGAGGTAGAAGCCCTTGTAGCCTTCGCTTCGAAGCTGTTCGATGGTGACATCCTTGCCGACCTCAACGCCGCACTTGAATTCCACGCCCATCTCCTTGAGAATGTCGATCTCGGCATTGAGAACATCCTTTTCAAGACGGAAGGAAGGAATTCCGAGGGTGAGCATACCGCCGGGAACGGGGTTGCGGTCGAATATGGTTACGGGGTAGCCCTTGAGAGCGAGGTAGTATGCACAGCTCATGCCGGCAGGGCCTGCGCCGATAACGGCGATTTTTTCGGTATAGGGACGGCCGATCTGGTTGACCATCTTGGGAACAAAGCGAGTGCTCTCGTTGAGGTCGTGGTCGGCGATGAAACGCTTGACCTCGTCGATTGCAACGGCTTCGTCAATGCTTCCGCGGGTGCATTCTGCTTCGCAGCGCTTATTGCAGATACGGCCGCAGACTGCGGGGAAGGGGTTCTCGGTCTTGATAAGCTCAAGAGCGTCGGTGTATCTGCCCTGAGCCGCCAGCTTCAGATAGCCCTGAACGGGAATGTGAGCAGGGCAGGCGACCTTGCAGGGAGCTGTACCGGAGGGCAGAACATCCTCGCGGTTTTCGCGGTAATCGGGGTTAAACGCTTTCTTTACAAAGACGGTGTCGGTGATCTTAACATAGTCGGGAGGAGTGGTGTCGTTGGTGCTGCATAGCTTCTGACCGAGCTTGAGCGCGTTGCCGGGGCAGACCTCGACGCACTGTGCGCAGGCCACGCACTTTGCCTCATCTATCGTTGCAACATAGTTTGAGCGTATTGCGTCACGCGCACCGAACATCATACCGGCGCGCAGACCGAAGCAAGCGCAGGCACAGCAGTTGCAGATGGCGGCACTGTCACCTGCCTCCTCAATGTTGGGTATATCGTGCATGAGGCCGTTTTCTTCGGCACGCTTGATTATCTCCCAAGCTTCCTCGCGGGTGATCTCACGGGCTCTGCCGGTGCGAATGTAGTGCTCTGCACCCTTGCCCATCTGAATGCACATATCCTCATCGAGGTGTCCGCAGCCGTCGCCCAGGCTGGTGCGGGAAGCACGGCAGGAGCAGGGGGACACGGAGAAGGTCTTGTATTTATTTAAATAGTAGGAAAGCTTCTCGAACTCGTCGGCGTCGGGATTGTCCTTAATCGCGCTTTCGCAGGGGATAACACGCATAAGACCGTAGCCGTCGGGGAGGATGGGACCCATGGTCTGCATACGCAGTCTGGTATATTCCTCAAATGCGCGGCCAACCTCGGGGTGAGCTTCCATGAGCTCTTTGTTGTTTACCATCATTTCGAGAATGCCGGGTGCGAATATCTGCATGAAGTAGACATCCTGGCCGGCCTCTTCGCTGTAAGTGCGGCGGAATATGCCGTAGTATACGAGATTATCCAGTGCGGGCATGATCTCGTCCACGGTCTTGCCGACCTTCTTCGCAAGATAGCCTGCTGTGCGTTCTTTGCGAAGACCGGCGGCAATGGCGATATCCGCCTCATCGTCGCTGACGATGTTTGCCATCGAGTAATACTCGGGAGCGTTTTCGTCAATCTTGTTGACAACGCCGGATATACCGCCGATTATCTTTGCAAGCTTGACTATTTTCGGTCTGAGTTTTGCCATAATCATTTCTCCTCTTCCAAATTATATAAATGCGTTACCGGCATCGCCGTGCGCA
>JAEDIN010000062.1 GCA_016292445.1 Oscillospiraceae bacterium
GACCTTCAGGCTGCGCTGACCGAAGGCTATCTCGATAATATCGCCTACCTTCACCTGATAGCTTGCCTTGACCTGTCTGCCGTTGACGGACACGCGCTCGCCGTCGCAGGCCTCGTTAGCCACCGTCCTGCGCTTAATGAGTCGGGATACCTTTAAATATTTATCAAGTCTCATACGGTTTCCTCTCATGAAAAAACAGCCGACGAGCCGTCGGCTGTTAATCTTATCAATTACTTTGCAACTGCGTCCTTAAGAGCCTTGCCTGCCTTGAAGAAGGGAACCTTAGTTGCGGGGATCTCGATTTCTTCACGGGTTTTGGGGTTACGGCCGATGCGAACGCCGCGCTCCTTGATGTCAAAAACGCCGAAGCCTACCATCTGAACCTTCTCGCCGGAAACCAGAGTATCAACAATAGTATCAAATGCGGCGTTGACAGCCTTCTCGGAATCCTTCTTGGAAAGACCGGTCTTCTCTGCGACGGCTGTTATAAGTTCTGCCTTATTCATGTGTAATCCTCCTAAAAATTCATGCGTGAATTTATATATAGCCCGTATCAGCATTACCAGCATTCGGGTTATTCACACGGAAATAACACCTTCCTGCGAAAGCGCATTGAAAATCTACCACATTTTGCCCTTTTTATCAAGTCTTTTTTTCATAAATGTCCGATATTTTAATACTTTTTTTAAATTTCAGCGCATATGCAGTAATTTTGCTATTTTTTCACCCTTCGGGATGAGCTTCATATCCTCCGCCGTTATTGCGCGCATTTTTATTGCCGCTGCCGCATAAACAACAACGGCTATCGCTATCGACGCGCACATGACGGCAGCCATATAGAGCTTACTGTCGCAGTTGAGGACGAGAGTGCCTGCATAGTAGACGGCATAAGTTGCCACTCCCATTATAAAGCAGGCGATACCGGGGCGCAGGAACACATTCACTGCCGACGGCGACTTATCAAAGCTGCGGGCAATAAATATGAGATTGAGCACGCACATGGTGACATAGCAGCACAGCGTTCCTATGGGTGCGCCGTAGATGTTGAGCTCCGGGATACCGACCAAAAACCAGTTGACGGTTATTTTCACAAGTCCGCCGGCGATTATCGAATAAGCCGTGAGCTTTTCTCTGCCGGAGGCCTGCAAAACGGCGGTAGTCATCAGCGAGAAGCAAACGAAAATCGAGGCGATGCCCAGCAGGCACAGCAGAAGCGTACCGGCTTCGTGAGCACCGGGGTAGATAATCTTCATAATGGGGTCTGCCAGCACCGCGAGACCCACTCCCATGGGCAGGCACATAGCCATGGATATTCTCAGCGAGTCCTCGGATATTTTAGCTGCCTCTTTTTTGTCACCCAGAACGATTTTAGCCGCTATCGCCGGTACTACGGAGATGGTCAGCGGTGTTATAAATGCTGCGGGAACATTGAAAAGAGTCTGAGCCTTGCCGTAGACGCCGTAGAGCACCTTTGCATCATTGTAGCTAAAGCCTGCGGCATCCTGAAGTCTTGCCATGCACAGGCCGGAATCGAGCAGGTTAATAAACGACAGCACGATAGAGCCGAGTGCGATGGGAATACCGATTTTTACGAGGTTTTTGAAAATCTCGCCGCGTGAGTCGGGAACATCCGGCTCTGCGACGGGTATTATTCTGTAATTGCGGACCTTGTACACATACATGTATAAAAGTACCGCAAGTGAGCCGACGGTGACGCCGAAGATAGCACCGGCGGAGGCTATTGTCTTTTCATAGCCGCGGCTTACGAAATACCACGCAAGCACCAGACCGACAACGACCTTGACAAGCACCTCGAGCACCTGCCCGACGGTCGTGGGTATCATGTTTTCATGTCCCTGCGCATAGCCTCTGAACGCCGAGGTCAGGCACACCAGCAGCACTGCCGGCGCAAGCGCGCGTATACTTAGCGAGGTATCGGGATTGTGCAGTATGCCCGCAAGCCAATCCGGAAACAGGAACATGATCGCGGTGCTAACAGCACCGAGGGCAAAGAAGGTCCAAAAAGCTACGGAGAAGGTTCTCCTCGCCTGCATCTGTCTGCCCTGGGTATGCGCTTCGCTTATCATCCTCGACAGCGCGACCGGAAGTCCGGCAGTAGCCAGCATCAGAAAGACGCTGTAAACATTATACGCCGAAATGAACAGACCGTATCCGTCATCGCCCAGCAGATTACCGATGGGTATCTTGTAGATTGCGCCGAGGATCTTCATTATAACAACACCGGCGGTCAGAATTGCCGCACCGTGCAGATAGTTTTGTTCCTTTGCTTTGGCCACGGGCTTTCCCCCTACGCTTATCAGTTTAAAACCTAAAGTAATATATACCACATATGCAGATAAATCAAGGGAATTGTGTTAATGCCCTTGATTTAACCTCAAGCCGACTCGGAGCCAACGCCTGTCGCGTGTCAGCTTATCTCATGAATTTGAGTACCGCAACCTGCTGCGGGGTGTCATGGTCTATCGTTATGGTATCCGTATCGTAAAATCGCACAAGATCAAGCGGCATATACTGGTCGGTAAACGCCTCAACGCGCTCCATCCTGCGGCTGCCGCAGCCGTCATGCGCATAGTGCATGGGGATAACGACATTCGGGAAAAGCTCGTCGGCAAGAGGCTTGGTCTTGTCGCTGGGCATGGCTCTGAAGCCGCCCGCGGCAATCATGAGCACATCTGCGCCAAACAGCTGCGCTTTTTCGTTATCCGTCAGCATGCTGCCCAGATCGCCCATGTGTACCAGCTTATACCCGTCCCAATCGAGGATATGTATCTTGTTTTTCCCACGGAGCGTACCCCAGCTTGTATCGTGGAAGCAATCGATAACGCTCACCTCATAAGGGCAGGGTCTTGTCGTGCCGGAGAGCTTTACGCCATCACGGTTATTGTGGCCGCGGTGCTCATGGCTCACGAGCACTGCATCCGCCTCTGCTTTAAACGGCGGATAGTGGGCGTTTATGAGCTCATACGGATCAATGACGACGCTGTAGCCGTCATGGCTGATTTTAAAGCACGAATGTCCGAGCCATTGTATTTTCATGATATTCTCCGTTTCGAAAAAGTATGATTTGGTTTGTCCCTATGCAAGAGCAAAATCCCGACAAAGCAAAACCTTGTCGAGATTTGCTGACAGTATTCCGCTTATTCGTAATCGTCCTCGAGCAAATTTTCGCCTATCTTATACACATTACCCGCTCCGACGGTGAGTATAATATCTCCGGGTCTTGCGGTTTCGCGAAGGCTGTCTTCTATCTCACCGAAGGTCTTGAAGAACTTTGCGCCGTCTATCATGTCCGCCAGATCCTTGGAGCTTATACCGAGAGTATTTTTTTCACGGGCAGCGAAGATCTCCGCAAGATAGACGATATCCGGCCGCTTTAGCTGACGGACAAAGTCGTTAAACAGCGCCTTGGTGCGTGTGTAGGTGTGCGGCTGGAATATGACTATCGTGCGCTTATAGCCGAGAAGCTCAACGGCGTCAAGAAGTGCCTTGACCTCGCCGGGGTGATGCGCATAATCGTCAAACACATCCGCTCCGTTGAATTTGCCCTTGAACTCGAAGCGTCTTGCAGCACCGGAAAAACCCGCAAGACCGTATTTAATTGCCGTGGGCTTTATTCCGAGGCAGAGGCTTGCAGCAGCAGCGGCAAGAGCATTCTTGAGATTGTGTTCACCGGGAACATGGATTGTCGCGGTTTCAAGGAGTTTGCCGTGATACATTATATCGAACTTGGTAAGCGAGCCTATGCGTACGACATTCTTCGCATACACATCCGCCTTTGCCGTAAAGCCGAAGGTCACGATATTTCTGTCAAGTCCCTTGAGGGCATCCATGGTGTTTTCATCATCGAAGTTTGCGACGACATAGCCGTCCTGCGGCACATTTTCGGCAAATGCCCTAAAGCTCTTTTTGATATCCTCTATTCCGGAGAAGAAATCAAGGTGATCCGACTCAATGTTCAGGATTACGGCAACAGTGGGGTAAAACTGGAGGAAAGAATTATAATACTCGCAGGACTCCATGACAATGGTATCGCCGTTGCCGACGCGGTGACCCGCCTGCAAAAGCGGCAAGGTGCCGCCTATCATGACGGTAGGGTCCTTTTCCGCCGCCATAAGTATGTGGGTACACATTGAAGTGGTCGTGGTCTTGCCGTGTGTGCCGGAGATGCACAGTGCATTCTTGTAGCCCTTCATGATTGCTCCCCACGCCTGAGTGCGCTCAAACACGGGTATGCCCAGCTCGTGCGCTCTTATGACCTCGGGGTTATCGTCATGGGCGGCGGCGGTTCTGACAACGAACTGCGTTTCGGGAGTGATGTTCGATGCGTCGTGACCTATGAATATTTCAATTCCCTTTGCTCTGAGGTTTGAGGTCCTCTCACTTTCGGCTATATCCGAACCGGTTATTATAAGGCCTGCGTCGTTGAGCACTTCGGCAAGCGGTGACATCGACACTCCGCCGATGCCTATGAGATGGCCTTTGCCTCCACTATTCAAAAACTTATCAAAATCCGACATAGTATCTCCAATCGATGCAACAGGCTGCATCTTTAATTTACAATTTCGTATTGATGTTACATTTTGCAAATGATATTATAATACCGGAATCAAAACATTACAAGTAGTTTAATATTCTTACATTGTTATAGGTGTTATTCATGCATCAAATAAATCCTCCAAAATATGTCAGGCAGATACTCTTCGGTCTGCAGGCAAGATCGCACCTTGCCTACCTTGTCGGAGGCTGTGTCCGGGATATGCTCATGGACATCACCCCGCAGGACTGGGATATCTGCACCAGTGCGCTGCCCGAGGAGGTCATGAGTATTTTCCCCGGCTCACAGCCCACCGGAATAAAGCACGGTACCGTTACCGTTAAGATCGGCAATCGTTCTGCAGAGGTCACCACCTTCCGCACCGACGGGAGCTACCGTGACCACCGCAGACCCGAATCTGTCACCTTTGTATCAGACCTCATAAGCGATCTAAGCCGCCGAGATTTCACGATGAACGCCATCGCACTTTCCGCCGACGGCATGCTTTCCGACCCCTTCGACGGCGTACAGGACATTGAGGCTCGCACCATCCGCTGCGTCGGTGACCCAAAGCTGCGCTTTACCGAGGACGCTCTGCGTATGTTCAGGGCGCTGAGATTTTCCGCAAGGCTCGGCTTCACGATAGAGTACGAAACCTGCTCGGCTATCTCTGAATGTGCGCCGCTGGCGAGCGAGCTTGCGCCGGAGCGTGTGCGTGACGAGCTTGAAAAAATTCTGCTCACCACCCGTCCCGAAACGCTCGGAGTTGCCATAAGCTTCGGGCTTCTAAAAAGATACATACCCGGCAGCGGTTGGTCAACACCCAACTATGCCGACATTGCAAAATTGAGCCGTAAGCCGCTCACGCGCTGGGTCACATTCAGTATCATGCTCCAAAAATACGGCTATATCCAATCGGCTCACGCATTTCTGGAGTTACTTCGGCTCGATGGCCGCACCATCCGCTGCTGCGCCGATGCCGAGGAAATGCTCAAGGGCGATGCGCCGCAGGATAAGCTCGGCTGGAAAAGGCTCCTGAGCCACTACGGGGTGGACTCCGTTGCCTGCGCGGTAGCCGCGTTTGAGGTCATAAACGGCATCGAATGTGAAAAAGAATTTAAGGCAGTGCTAAAAAGCGGCGAGTGCTTCTCGCTCAAGCACCTCGCCGTTACGGGTGACGATCTTTTGAGCCTCGGTCTGCGCGGTCCGGAGCTCGGTGAGATGCTCAAGTTCCTGCTTGATTATGTAATGGAGTACCCGGACAACAATAAGCGCGAGATCCTGCTGGAGCTCGCGAAATATTCGGAGGAAAGCTGATGCAGTGCTCGAACATGGAAGAGCTTTATGCCAATTGCTTAAACTGCCATAACTGCGAGCTCGGCGCGACACGGACAAATCTTGTTTTCGGCGTCGGCAATGAGCGCGCGGAGGTCATGCTCATTGGCGAAGGTCCCGGTGAGCAGGAGGACTTGCAAGGCATTCCCTTTGTCGGCAGAGCAGGTCAGCTGCTTGACAGTATGCTAAGGATGATAGACCTCGACCGCAGCAAGGTGTACATAGCAAACATCGTCAAATGCCGGCCTCCGAAAAACCGTGACCCCCGCGACGAGGAGCAGGACGCCTGTTACCCTTGGCTGGAACGGCAGATCGAACTCGTTGACCCCAAAATAATTATATGCCTCGGCCGAATTTCCGCCACAACGCTCATAAGAGACGATTTTCGCATCACACGTGAGCATGGGCTGTGGTTTGATATAAACGGCAGGCGCACAACCGCGATATACCACCCCTCTGCGCTGCTGCGCGATATCTCAAAGCGCCCCGAGACCTTTGCCGATCTGCGCTCGATTAGGAGCGAAATAAAGAGAATTTGTAAGGAAACCTATTGACCGATGCACTCACTTGCCCCCATCACTTTGGATCTAAAGCCTGCTCTTGACAGGCTTTTTGAAATTGAAAACTCCCGCAGCGCAGATTATTGTTTCGGCAATATCTATATGTGGGACAAAAGATTTGTGCAGTCTGTCACCCACTGCGGCGACAGACTTGTCACATTGCTGCACAGAAAAGGTGAGCCCTATTTTGCCTTTCCCGTCGGCAGCGGCGATATTCGCCCGAGCTTTGAGTATATGACGGAGCTGTGCGCAAGAAATGATATTCCATTTCGCATTTGCGGTATCTGTGACGCGCACATCGAGCTGATAAACGAGGCTTATCCGGATAAATTTGAGATAAGCGAGGACAGGGATTATTCCGACTACCTCTACGATATTGCCAAGCTTGCCGAATATCCGGGCAGACATCTGCACGCAAAGCGCAATTTCTGCAACCGCTTTGAAAACTTGCACGAGTGGAGCTTCGAGCCGATAAAGCAAGGCAATATTCCCGACTGCCTGAGTATGCTCGACGAGTGGACACGGCAATCAACCGAGCGACTGACCAACGACATAGAATACGAGCACGATGCAATTT
>JAEDIN010000063.1 GCA_016292445.1 Oscillospiraceae bacterium
GTTGGTTCGGGAGGTTTTAGTATGATACCAAAGGTAGTAGTTATCACAGGTCCCACCGCGACCGGCAAAACCAAGCTGGCGGTGGCGCTGGCGAAGGAATTTGACGGCGAGATAGTTTCGGCAGACTCCATGCAGCTATACCGCCGCATGGACGTAGGCACCGCCAAGGTAAGTCCCGAGGAGACCGAGGGCATTGCGCACCACATGATAGACATTGCCGAACCGAACGAGAGCTACTCGGTTTCGCGCTATGTTGAGGACGCGGCAAAATGCGTTGACGACATTCTGTCACGCGGCAGGCTGCCGATTATCGCCGGCGGCACGAATCTCTACATCGACTCGCTCATTTCAGGTCGTGACTTTGCCGACAACGAGGGCGACAACGCCCTGCGAGGCGAGCTTGACCGTCAGTACGACGCTCTCGGCGGCGAAAAAATGCTCGAAAAGCTGCAAAGCTTTGACCCGGAAAGAGCGGCGAAGCTCCATCCGGCGGACAGGCGCAGGATAATCCGCGCCATCGAGGTTTTTAAGCTTACGGGAAAGACGATAACGCAGCACGACCTTGAAACGCAGCAAAGACCGCCGAGATATGACGCGGCGGTGATAGCTCTCGATTTTGCCGACAGGGCAAAGCTCTACGAGCGCATCGACAGGCGCGTTGACCTCATGGTGCGCGAGGGTCTTTTTGCCGAGGTCGAGCAGCTTATAAAAAGCGGACTGTCCGACGAATGCACCGCGATGCAGGCGATAGGCTACAAAGAGCCTGCGGCGTATTTGCGAGGCGAGATAACAAAGGACGAGGCGATAGAGCTTATAAAGCGCGAGAGCCGCCGATATGCCAAGCGCCAGCTCACATGGTTAAGGCGAAGCAAGGATATTTTTTGGATACGCTGGGGCGCATCGCCCGATTTTCAAGAAGCCCGACGGCTTTCGACGGAATATTTGCACAGTCACGGTATATGATATTTTTGCCTTTCGGTGAAAGGCAGAAATACATATACAGGAGTGGCAGCAATGCAAAAGACACAAAATTTACAGGACGCATTTCTCAATCAGGTACGCAGGGAAAAAATCAATCTCACGGTGTTTCTCATGAACGGCTTTCAGATGCACGGCGTTATCCGCGCCTACGACGGCTTCACCGTGATACTCGACTCTGACGGCAAGCAGCAGCTTATCTACAAGCACGCGATATCGACGATAATTCCGCCCAAACCCATCGAATATTCGCCGGGCAGCGATGCGTAATTATCTGCGCTGCGTCGCCGCAGTGATATTCCTCGCAGTCTCGGCGTATCTCGTTTCGGGCTTCGTGCAGTCGGAGGAAAGACCCGACACCGAAACAGCGCGCTTAATGCGCATAACAGACAGCCTCGATGCCGAGGGACAAGTCCTGTGCGACGCAGAGTATGTCACCGCCCCCTTCGGGACCGTTTACTACACGGTTTCGGAGGGTAGGTGGGTTAGCGGCGGAACGGTGGTCGCGGTCGAAAGAAGCAAGGCCGACGATTACTACGCTCACCGCGGCATAAGCTCCTGCGTGAAAGCCCCCTGCGCAGGTTATTTCAGCAAAAAGCTCGGCGAGGGCGCACCCAAAAACGCAGTCGGCAGGGTAATTTCCGGCGGCTGGCGGTTTGTGACTGCGCTCGGGGACACGGAAAGCCTGCGCGTCGGTCAGCGGCTTGAGCTGACGGTTTTTGACAAATATCCCGCAGTAATCGAAGCCATTGACGGCAAAAAGGTGACCGTGCGCTGCAAAACCGGACTGAGCGCGGTTTTGGGCATGAACCGGCTTAAAGCGCGGCTTTGCCTTGCGGACCTCGAGGGTCTGCGCGTTCCCGAAAAGGCAATACACTCCGACGACAGCGGCGACTTTGTCTATGTCCTGCAGGCAGGCATGGTCAAGCGCGCACCCGTCGAAGTTATTTATAAAAAATCAGATCTCTGCCTTGTTAAAAGCTCCGAGCTTTGCGACGGCATGGAGGTCATAGCGAAATAGGGTGAAAGATATGAGCATTGCCGAAAATGTTAAGGCAGTCAAGGAAAACATAGCGGCGGCGGCACTCCGCTGCGGAAGGAGCCCCGACGAGATAAAGCTCGTTGCGGCAACGAAGATGAATGACGCCGAGCGTGTCCGGCAGGCGATAGCGGCAGGCGTGGATATCTGCGGCGAAAACCGTGTGCAGGAGCTTCAGGAGAAATACGCCCAGGGCACATACGAGGGCTGCCCCCTGCATTTTATCGGCCATCTGCAAAAAAACAAGGTCAAATACATAGTCGGCAAGGTCGGGCTTATCCACTCGGTGGACTCGGTCGCGCTGGCTTCCGAGATAAATAAAAGGGCCGCCGCACTCGGCATTGTGCAGGATATTCTGCTCGAGGTGAACATCGGCGCAGAGCCGGCAAAGTCGGGCTTTGCCCCCGGGGAGCTTTCCTCCGCGCCGGATATGTTGGCGGATTTTGGCAGCATCAGAGTGCTCGGACTCATGGCGATACCCCCGATTTGTGAAAAATCTGAAGAAAATCGGGTATATTTTCGCCGTATGAAGCAGCTTTTTATTGACATCGGGCAAAAAAAATACGATAATGTCTTTATGCAACTTTTATCAATGGGCATGAGTGCCGATTATGAGGTCGCCGTTGAGGAGGGCGCAAACCTTGTCCGTGTCGGCACCGGAATTTTCGGCGCGAGGAATTATGCCCTTAAATAACTACCGGAGGCAATGCCATGGCAATATGGGATAATTTCAAAAACGCTCTTCGTCCCTATGACGACGATGATTATATAGAAAACGAAGCCAGCGAGGAGGAGACCGCCGCATTCGAGGATGTTCCCGAGCCCGCTCCGGCTTACGGGGAGGAATACTCCGAGCCCAAGACAAAGACGAGCGTCTTTGCCAAGAAGGAGCACAAGTCCGCTCCCGCTCCTGCCCCCGCTTACGAAAAGGCGAGAACGAGGCTCATGCTTATGAGCCCCTCGGATTTTGACGAGGCAGCGGAAATAGCCGACAATCTCAAGGATCGCCGCGCGGTGCTCATGAATGTGGAGAAGACCGACAGCGAGACCGCCCGCCGTCTTATAGATTTCCTCTCCGGCGTTGTTTACGCCCTCGGCGGCAAGATAATGCGCATATCCGCCCAGGCATATGTGCTCACCCCGACCAACATCGACCTCGTCGGTGACGGCGTTCCCGATCTGGAGAGCGCAGGTCTTTACTTCTGACAGATAAAAGCAGATTGTTCCTCAAATTAGAAAGGTGGATTTAGATATGATCACTCATCAGGATATTCGCGAAAAGAGCTTTGATAACGCAAAAGCCGTGTTCGGCGGCTACGATATGGGCGCGGTCGAGGATTATCTCGACGATGTCGCCGATGCTTTTGAGGCTCTCCAGAAGGAGAATTCCGCGCTGAAGGGCAAGATGAAGATACTTGTCGAAAAAATCGAGGAATACCGCGCAAATGAGGACGCACTCAATCGCTCCATTCTCTCCGCTCAGAAGCTGAGCGTTCAGATAGAGAGCGATGCCCGCGCACGCGCTTCTTCCATCGTCTCCGAGGCGGAGACCAAGGCTGCCTCCATTCTCGGCAGCATAGATGAGCGAATAGCAATTGAGGAAAATCGCCTGCAGCAGGCTAAGATCAGTGCAGCAAAGTTCCTCGACTCCGCGCGCAACCTCTGCCAGGATCAGCTCAACAAGCTCGACCTTATCAGCGCGGCAAATGCCGTCGTCATCGATAAGGACGCTGCCCGAATACCTGCGGAGAACAATGCACCTGCCGCCGATAAATCTGCTTTTGATGCCGGCAACACTCAGGTTTTCTCGTTCTCCAAGGACAACTGAGTTTTTACGATCGCTCGGCAAAAAGGCGTGCAGAGGACTATACTCGTCCGGCACGCTTTTTTGCGTTTATTGTTGCCGGCAGCAGACAAACAGCCGGCTGTAAACCGTTTATTTTAGTTCGTTTATAATTTTTAGATATTTAGATATATTGAATACACATAGAAAAGAGGAATAAAAAAATGGCACAGAAATACGACGCGACTTTGAATCTGCCCAAGACCGAGTTCCCCATGAGAGCGGGACTTCCCAAGCGCGAGCCCGAGATGCTCAAGCACTGGCAGGAGCTCGATATTTATAACGAAATGCTCAAGAAGAACGAGGGCAAGCCCCTGTTCAATCTCCATGACGGCCCTCCGTTCTCCAACGGCAACATCCACATGGGTCACGCGCTTAATAAGTCCATCAAGGACTTCATCACCCGTACCTACGCAATGCGCGGCTACTACACCCCCTATATCCCCGGCTGGGATAACCACGGTATGCCCATCGAGAGTGCCATCATCAAGGAGCAGAAGCTCAACCACAAGGAGATGAGCGTCGCCGACTTCCGCTCTGCCTGTGAAGCCTACGCCGAAAAGTACATCGGCGTCCAGATGGAAGGCTTCAAGCGTCTGGGCGTCATCGGCGATTGGGAGCACCCCTACAAGACCATGAGCAAGGGCTTCGAGGCAGACGAGGTGCGCGTTTTCGGCAAGATGTACGCAAACGGCCACATCTACAAGGGCTTAAAGCCGGTCTACTGGTGCGCTCATGACGAGACCGCACTCGCGGAAGCGGAGATCGAGTATCAGGACGACCCCTGCACCACCGTGTATGTCAAATTTGCAATGAACGACGACTGCGGCAAGCTGTCGCATCTTGATAAGTCCAAGCTCTTCTTCGTCATCTGGACGACCACCATCTGGACTCTGCCCGGCAACCTCGCAATCGCCCTGCATCCGGACGAAAGCTACGCCATCGTCAAGCCCGATTACAGCGACGAGATGTATATCATGGCCGAGGCTCTGGTTGAGAAGGTCATGGGCATCGGCGGCTTCACCGGCTATCAGATTCTGGAGACCCACAACGGCAGCTTCTACGAGAATATGCTGGCTTCTCACCCCTTCCTGCCCAAGACCAGCCGCCTTGTGCTTGCCGACTATGTCACCATGGACTCCGGCACAGGCTGCGTCCACACCGCCCCCGGCTTCGGCGCAGACGACTATCTGACCTGCAAGCGCTACGGCATGGACATGGTCGTTCCCGTTGACGATCAGGGCAGACACACCGATTACGCCGGCAAGTACGCGGGACTCGGGACCGAGGAGTCCAATCCCATCATCTTAAAGGACATGAAGGAAAGCGGCGTTCTGTTCGCCTCCGAGGATATCGTCCACAGCTATCCGCACTGCTGGAGATGCAAAAACCCCATCATCTTCCGCGCAACTCCCCAGTGGTTCTGCTCCGTTGACGGCTTCAAGGAGGAAGCGGTCAAGGCATGCGAGGATGTCCGCTGGCTGCCGGCATGGGGTCAGGAGCGCATGGGCTCGATGATCCGCGAGCGCGCCGACTGGTGTATCTCCCGTCAGCGTCGCTGGGGTCTGCCCATCCCCGTATTCTACTGCTCGGACTGCGGCAAGCCCGTGTGCACCGAGGAGAGCATCGAATCGATCGCTTCCGTCTTCGAGGAGCGCGGCTCGAACGCATGGTTCGAGCTTGAGGCAGAGGAGCTTCTGCCCAAGGGCTTCAAGTGCCCCCACTGCGGCGGCGTTCACTTCACCAAGGAGACCGACACGCTCGACGGTTGGTTCGACTCCGGCTCGACCCATTTCGCCGCAATGAAGCGCGACCAGGGCTTCTGGCCCGCAAATATGTACATGGAGGGCGGCGACCAGTATCGCGGCTGGTTCCAGTCATCGCTGCTCGTTGCCGTCGGCGCACTGGGCATGGGCGCACCGTACAAGGAGTGCCTGACCCACGGCTGGACGGTTGACGGCGAGGGCAGAGCAATGCACAAGTCCCTCGGCAACGGCGTTGACCCTGCCGACATCATCAAGGAATTCGGCGCGGACATGATCCGTCTGTGGGCAGGCTCGGCAGATTACCATGTCGATGTGCGCTGCTCCAAGGAGATCTTCAAGCAGCTTTCGCAGAACTACCTCAAGTTCCGCAACACCGCACGCTACTGCCTCGGCAACCTCGACGGCTTCGACGCAAACAACCTCGTTAAGCCCGAGGAAATGCTCGAGCTTGACAAGTGGGCGGTAACAAAGCTCAACAAGCTCATCGAAAAGGCCATGGCGGCATACGATGACTACGAGTTCCATGTGGTGTCCCACCTCATCAACGATTTCTGCGTTGTCGAGCTTTCAAACTTCTATCTCGACATCATCAAGGACAGGCTCTACTGCGAGGAGCGCGACGGTCTCAAGCGCCGCAGCGCACAGACCGCTCTGTACCTCATTCTCGACACCATGACCAAGCTGTTCGCCCCCATCCTCGCCTTCACCTGTGACGAGATCTGGCTGGCAATGCCTCACCGCGAGTGCGACGATGTCCGCAATGTCGTTCTCAACGAGATGAACAAGCCCTTTACCGAGTACGCGCTTTCCGACGCGGAGATGGCAAAGTGGGATGCGCTTATCTCCGTGAGAAACGATGTAAACGGCGTTCTGGAGGCGGCAAGAGGCGCAAAGCGCATCGGTAAGCCCCTCGAGGCAAGCGTCACTCTGCGCGCAAAGGGCGAGAGCAGGAAAACCGTCGAGAAGATTTCCGACATGAATCTGAGCGAGCTGTTCATCGTGTCCGAGTGCCTCATCGCCGAGGATGACGAGATCGACGCAGAGGCAGTCACCGGAGCGGGCAGCTACAATAACGGTCTTACCGTTTCCGTCAAGGAAGCTCCCGGCACAAAGTGCCCCCGCTGCTGGATGCACTCTGTCGATGCCGAGCCCGAGACCGGACTTTGCCCCCGCTGCGCCGCAGTCATTGCAAAGCAGTAATATTGAAAATAGGGACGGCGTTTGCTTACGGCAGATTCTTTGATAATTTTTAGGGGCAGCAAAAGCTGCCCCT
>JAEDIN010000064.1 GCA_016292445.1 Oscillospiraceae bacterium
TTTTTACGCTCTTTCATTCTCGGGTCACGGGTCAGGAAGCCTGCGGCCTTGAGAGATGCGCGGTAGCTCTCGTCAACGAGGAGGAGTGCTCTGGAAATGCCGTGGCGGATTGCGCCGGCCTGACCGGAAACGCCGCCGCCGTGAACGGTTGCCTCGATGTCGACCTTGCCGACGGTGCCGGTGGTGACCAGGGGCTGGCGAACGATGAGCTTAAGAGTCTCGAGACCGAAGTAGTCGTCGATGTCACGGCCGTTGATGGTGATAGCACCGGTGCCGTTGGGGATCAGGTGAACACGAGCGACAGAATGCTTTCTGCGTCCGGTACCGTACATATAGGGTCTTTTGCACTTATAAGTTGCCATTACTATTTACCTCCTATTAACGATCCCAAACTTCGGGCTTCTGGGCTTCGTGGGTGTGCTCGGAGCCTGCGAAGATTCTCAGGCGCTTGAGCTGCCACTGTGCAATGGTGTTCTTCTGGAGCATGCCGCGAACTGCAAGACGCATTGCGAGCTCGGGACGCTTCTCCATCAGGTGCTTGTACTGGGTCTCCTTGAGACCGCCGACCCAACCGGAGTGGGTGCGGTAGTACTTCTGCTCCAGCTTCTTGCCGGTGAGAACTGCATCCTTTGCGTTGATAATGATGACATAGTCACCGCAGTCAACATGAGGAGTGTAATCGGTTTTGAGCTTGCCGCGAAGAAGATCGGCGGCAACAGCAGCGGTCTTGCCGAGGGGCTTGCCTGCTGCGTCAAGGATATACCATTTGCGTTCAACGGTTTCCTTGGTAAGCATGGTTGTGGACATATTTGTGCCTCCAAAAAATAAATTATATCTTTGACAAATTAACGGGGCGCGATTACAATAAGTAAACAGCGTGCTTTATTTTTATACCACAGCGGTACGGGAGTGTCAACACCAATTTTAATTCTTGTTTTGAAAACTCTCAAAATCTCGCAAATACTCCCGAAATCTCGCTATTTCTAATTTTCGATTTTACATTTATCAGGATAAAAAAGATATGGACATCAAAGTGCTGAACGATTTTACGGGAATTATCCGCAAAGCGGTCGATGATTACAAAATGATAGAGGATAACGACAAGGTTGCCGTCGGTGTGTCAGGCGGAAAGGACAGTCTGCTGCTTCTGCTTGCGCTCAAGCACCTGCAAAGCTACTATCCCAAGCACTTCGAGCTTGAGGCGATAACCATTGAGCTCGGCTTTGAAGGCATGGACTTTGAGCCGGTGCGTAAGCTCTGCGCCGAGCTTGAAATTCCCTACACCTGCCTTAAAACCGACATCAAGGAAATAGTATTCGATGTCCGCAAGGAGGATAACCCCTGCTCGCTGTGCGCCAAGATGCGCCGCGGCGCGCTCAACGACGCTATCCGTGAGCGAGGAATAAAAAAGCTTGCGCTGGGCCATCACTTTGACGACGCGGTAGAGACCTTCCTCATGAGCCTGCTGTTCGAGGGCAGACTGAGCTGCTTCAGACCCGTGACCTTCATGGATCGCAGCGGCGTTACGCAGATTCGCCCCATGGTCTACGCCGGAGAGGGCAAGATAGCAAATCTTGCCGATGCGCTGGAGCTGCCCATTGTCGAAAACCCCTGCCCGCAGGACAAGGCAAGCAAGCGTTACGAGATAAAGCAGCTCATAAAGGCCATGTCGGCCGATTATCCCGACATGAAAAGCAAGGTATTCGGCGCGATGCAGCGTCTGCCGCTCCCCGGCTGGGGCGTTGAGAAGTGATGAAAACTGCCGACCAAAGCGGCCGGCAGTTTTTTGTTATCTTTCGGAAAGTATCTTTTTTATGACGGCTCTGCACTCATCGGTGTAGCTGCGGTTGTTGAGGATTTTGCGCAGCTTGTCGGCGGGCTCGTTTTTGTACATGTCGTAAAGTCTCTGCTTGCTGTCGACTTCCTCGTCAAGCATGTCGTTCTCCATCCAGTAGAAATCGACCCTGCGGCATTCGGGACAGACGAACATCTCGACCTTTTCCAGCACCTGAGCCGCTGCCACAAAGATTCTTGTGGAGGACATGACCAGATAGTTTACACCACGGTTTTTCATCTCCGCTCCACATGTGCATTTTTTGAACTCGTTCATTTGCTCTACCTCCGTAAAAATTTATTTTCCGACGCAGAATCTCTCGAAAATGCGGTTTGTCACATCCTCACGCACCGTTCTGCCCGAAAGCTCGCCCAGCGCGGACATTGCGCCCTCTGCTTCGGTGAGGACTATATCCGGAGTGCAGCCGGAAAGCAGCGCATCGTAGGCAGCGCGCAGCGACACCAGCGCACGGTTTACAGCCTCGGCCTGCCTTGCGTTTGTGAGTATCTCGCCGGCGGGGGAGTCGGGCATCGGGAAGATACTTTTCACCGTCTCGGCAAGCTTATCCAAACCCTCGCCCGTCACGCTGCTTAGCTCCACAACGGGAAGGGTCGTTTCGGGAAGCACAGCCGCCTTTCCCAAATCGGACTTTGAAACCGCGATCACGGCATGGGGAGCATTCTCCGCGTAGCGGATTATTTCCGCATCCTCGGGCGATAACTCGCCGCTGCCGTCGATTACGGCGATTACGAGTTCTGCGTTTTCCATCGCCTCGTGAGAGCGCATAACGCCGAGCCGCTCGATCTCGTCGTCGGTGTCGCGAAGTCCGGCGGTGTCGGTGAGCCGGAGCAGCACTCCGCCGAGGCGCAGCTTCTCCTCAATGGTGTCTCTTGTCGTGCCGGGAATGTTTGTGACGATGGCGCGGTCATAGCCCAAAACGGCGTTTAAAAGCGAGCTTTTACCTGCATTAGGTCTGCCGATTATTGCCGCCGGAATACCGTCGCGCAAGAGCTTGCCGCCGGAGTAGCTGTCGCCGAGCCTTTTAAGCTGCGCTATTGCATCGCAAAGCTGCGATTTGTAGCTTTCAAGACGGAAATCCTCGATATCCTCGTCGGGATAATCCAAAACCGCATGGTAGTGCGAGCTTAAATCGGTGAGAAAACCGTAAATCCTATCTATCCTGCGTGATATTGCGCCTCCGAGCTGACCGGCGGCGTTTTTTGCCGCCTCGGCTGTTTCGGCGTCGATGATATCCGCAACGGCCTCGGCACTTGTGAGATCCATACGACCGTTCAGAAATGCACGCTTGGTAAATTCGCCGGGCAGTGCCTGCCTTGCGCCGAGCGCAAAAACTGCGTCCAGAGCGGCACGGAGAACGGCAGGTGAGCCGTGGCATTGAAGCTCGGCGGTGTTTTCGCCGGTGTAGCTGTGCGGTGCGCGGCTTACCGTGCACAGGCAGATATCCAGTGTTTCACCCTGAACATCCTTGAGCCTGCCGAAAACAAGCTGCCTGTCGGCGCAGCCGCTCATTTTCTTGCCCGACTGCGGGATAAACAGCTTATCGACTATATTGATCGCATCATCGCCGCTAAGCCGCACAATGCCTATTGCGGAAACCTGCATTCCGGTCGATACGGCGGCAATCGTGTCTGACATAAAGCATCTCCTTAAAAGAAAAGTGGGCGTTGCCGCCCACTTTAAAAATTACTGTCCTATTTATTGAGCCGTGCAGCACGGGCTGCCTTTTCGTCGATATCGTCGGCGATGTAGTAGCTGAGGGAAAGCAGGCTGTCGGAGAAGTGTATGTTCTCAACGATGGTGCGGCTTTCCGGAGCGGTAAGCTCAACATTGGTGAAGTTCCAGATGGCGTTAATGCCGTGCTTGGTGAGCATCTCGGTCGTAGAAACGGCGTGCTCCTTGGGAACACAGAGTACGACCACATCAATATGATTCTCAGCCAGATACTCGGGAAGCGCTTTCATATCGAAAATGGGAACGCCTTCGTATTCGGTACCGATAAGCTCGGGCTTGATATCGAAAGCTGCCTTCAGGTCAAAGCCCCAGTTCTTGAACGAGAAGTTGCACATGAGGGCCTGACCGATATTGCCGACGCCGATAAGAACGGCGGTAAAGCCTCTGTCCATTCCGAGGATAGAGGCGATCTCCGCGCGAAGCGCGGTGACCTTATAGCCGTAGCCCTGCTGACCGAATTCACCGAAGCAGCTAAAGTCCTGCCTGATCTGCGACGGGGTAAGTCCGAGCTGGCGGCCAAGCTCACCGGAGGAAATGCGGCTGACACCGGCTTCGGTAAGTTCATCGAGCTTTCTCAGATAACGGGGCAGACGGCGGATGACATTGTTAGAGACTTTAATTCGTTTCACGGGTTCTATCTCCTTAAGAATAAGTAAAGCTTATCGCATAGTTAATCTTTTGATTATGTCATTATAGCACATGATTTTTGTCATTTCAAGGGGGGAAATGTCGAAAAAAGTGCTAATTATTGCTATTATAACTGCTTAATAAATGATTGATGTTTTTTCCCGTTTGTGGTATTTTCTATTCAAAGGAGAACGAAAATATGAGAATGAGAAAAAAACCGAACCTGATCCCGCGCATGGAAAAGTGTGCGCAGGTGCAGATAAAAGACCCCAAGCAGCTCAAGGGTACATGGCGAAAAAGCTTCCCCGAATACGACAAATTGTGGCTTGAGCTCGGCTGCGGCAAGGGCAGATTCACCGCCGGCACAGCGGAGCAAAATCCGCGGACAATGCTGCTTGCCGTGGATAAAGTCGCGGATGCGATGGTCACCGGCATGGAAAGAGTATGTGATGCCGGGATAGAAAATATCCGCTTCATTGAAATGGACGCTCTCGAATTGGGTGAGGTGTTCGAAAATGCCGAGATAGAGCGCATTTACATAAACTTCTGCGACCCGTGGCCGAAAAGCCGTGACGCAAAGCACAGACTCACCGCCCCCGGCTTTTTGAGAAGCTACGCAGATCTTTTGCCGACAGGCGGCGAGATACATTTTAAGACCGACAACAGACCGCTGTTTGACTGGTCGGTCGAACAGTTTAATGCCGAGGGATGGGAGCTGAGAGAGGTCAAAAACGACCTGCACGCAGACGGCGTTGCCGGCGTTATGACCGACTATGAGGCAAAGTTCCATGCTCAGGGCGTGAAGATTAACCGTCTTGTTGCGGTAAAGACCGAAAAGACAAAGACCACGGCTTCGGGACAGGTTCCCAGACTGCGCGACGCCGCACTTAGCGACGCAAGAGGAAAGGCGGAGGAAAAATGAGATTTATAAGCTGGAATGTAAACGGCCTAAGAGCGGTCGTAAAAAAAGGCTTTGAGGATATATTCTGGTCACTCGACGCAGACTTCTTCTGCCTTCAGGAGACGAAGCTTCAGGAGGGGCAGATAAGCCTTGACCTGCCGGGCTATGAATGCTATTGGAGCTATGCCGAGAAAAAGGGCTACTCCGGAACGGCGATATTTACAAAGCACACGCCCATGTCCGTGCGCTATAACCTCGGTATTCCCGAGCACGACACCGAGGGCAGAACGGTAACGCTTGAGTACGAGGACTTTTACCTTGTCTGCGTCTACACCCCCAATTCGCAGGATGGACTGCGCCGCCTTGATTACCGCATGAGCTGGGAGGACGATTTCCGGCAGTATCTCTGCGAGCTTGATAAGCTTAAGCCCGTAATAGTCTGCGGCGATATGAATGTCGCTCATGAGGAGATAGACCTCAAAAATCCGGCGACAAATCATTTTAACCCCGGCTTTTCCGACGAGGAGCGCGGCAAATTCACCGAGCTTCTTGACGCCGGCTTTACGGACACCTTCCGCAGCCTGTATCCCGACCGCCGCGACGCTTACTCATGGTGGAGCTACCGTGCCGCCGCAAGGGAGAGAAATGTCGGTTGGCGCATCGACTATTTTGTCGTATCCGACAGGCTGCGCGACAGTATAAAGGACGCATATATCCTGCCCGAGATAATGGGTTCGGACCATTGCCCGGTGGGACTTGATTTGTTATGGTGAAGATAGGAAATGTTGAGATTAACGGAAGACTGACCCTCGCTCCGATGGCAGGGGTGAGCGATTTTGCGTTCAGAGCGATCTGCGCCGAGCTGGGTGCCGCGCTCACGACGACCGAGATGGTCAGCGCAAAGGCACTCGTATACGGCGACGCAAAAACCAAGTCGCTTTTGTATAACCCGGAGGTATGCCACCCCTTTGCAGCCCAGATCTTCGGCCACGAGCCGGAGGTCATGGCGGAGGCTGCGTGTATTGCGATAGAGTATTCCGGAGCGGAAATACTGGATATCAACATGGGCTGCCCGGTAGGAAAAATCGTCAAAAGCGGTGACGGCTCAGCACTCATGAAAACTCCCGAGCTTGCAGGCAGGATAATCGAAAGCGTGGTCAAGGCGGTTTCCGTTCCGGTGACGGTGAAGTTCCGCAAGGGCTTTGACGGAGGCAGCGTAAACGCCGTGGAGTTCGCGAAAATCGCACAGCAGGCAGGAGCGGCGGCAATCACCGTTCACGGCAGAACAAGGGTGCAGATGTACGCAGGTCATGCCGATTGGGACATCATCCGCGATGTAAAAAAGGCGGTTACAATTCCCGTGACCGCAAACGGCGATATTTTTTCGCCGCAGGATGCCGGGCATATCCTGCGCTACACCGGCTGCGACCTCGCCATGGTCGGCAGAGGCAGCTTCGGCAATCCGTGGATCTTTCCGCAGACCAATGCGCTGCTTGAGGGCAGAGAAATCCCGCCGCTTCCGCCGCTTTCCGAGAGAATAGACCTTGCCGTGCGCCAGACGGAGATGTACGCCGAGCAAAACGGTGAGCGGCTTGCCTGCTTAGAGGCGCGGCACCAGATACCGTGGTATCTCAAGGGTGTGGCAAACGCCGGATACTACAAGCAGCAGCTTGTGAGAGTCGAGACTCTTGAGGAGCTTTATAAAATCGCAAAAGGCATAAAAAGAGATTTAAGATAAAGAAAAATGCTCCCTT
>JAEDIN010000011.1 GCA_016292445.1 Oscillospiraceae bacterium
AAAATAACCCTGACATTACGGAAAGCGGCGTAAATCAGCTTAAAAAGAAGCTCCCCCAGTGCAAGGTGACGCACTCTGAGTTTGAAAAGAAGATAGTGCTCGGCGGCAAGGAGTTTTCCGCAAGCACGGAGTCTGTTGACGCATCGTCGCTGGGCATCAGCGACATTTCGGCGGCAGCGGGCTTCAAGAGCGTAAGGCATCTTGACCTGTCGAACAATGTCATAAGCTCCGTTTCTGCGTTGTCATCGCTCAAAACACTGGAAACGCTCGACCTTTCCGACAACAACATCGGCGATGTAAGCCCCCTGTACTCGCTCAAAAATCTGAAAATGCTCCACATCGAGCAAAACGGGCTTTCCGCCGAGCAGGTCTCAGAATTGAAAGCTGCCTTGCCCGATTGCACTATAATTGCTGAATAAAATCTAAAAATTGTGGCAATTTCACCAAAATGCACTTTCTTTTTACAGTGGTCTGTGCTATACTGTAAACAAGCAGGAAGATAAAAACCGGCCTGCTAACGCAGAAAGGAGCTGACACAAATGAAGTTCACTTTTACCGAGAAAAAGATGGGTGCCTCCGAGGAACTGAGAGCCTATGCCGAGCGCAAGGTCGGCAAGCTTGACCGCTTCTTTAAGAGCGAGAGCAACGCGTATCTGACCTTCAGCACCGAGCGAGGCAGATTTCTTGCCGAGATCACCATCGAGAACAACGGCCTGTACTACAGGGCAAGCGAACTTACAAACGACATGTATGCCTCCGTCGATTCCGGCGTTGCCGCAATTGAGCGGCAGATCCGCAAGAACAAGACCCGTCTTGAGAAGCGGTTGAGGGAGGGAGCTCTGGAGCGTGAGGTCAAACCCTCCTATGCGCCTGCTGAGGAGGATGAGGATGAGGAGTTCAAAATCGTCCGCAGCAAGCGATTCTCCATTAAGCCCATGTCGCCCGAGGAAGCAATTTTGCAGATGAATCTGCTTGAGCATGAGTTCTTCGTGTTCAGAAACGACGAGGCCGACGGCGCGGTATCGGTCGTCTACCGCCGCAGGAACGGCGGCTACGGTCTGATATGCGACGATCAAGCCTAATAAAATTCAAATAAAATTTTATTGCCCCGTCAATGACGGGGCAATTTTAAGGGAAAATATGAAATATACAGAAGTAATAATCGACACCAAGGATGGCGGTATCGACGAATGCTGCGATAAGCTCAATGCCCTTGGGCTGTGCGAATATGTCATTGAAAACGAATCGGATTTCCGTTCATTTCTGGATAACAACAGGCAGTACTGGGACTATGTCGATAAGGAGCTTGAGGAAAGCTATGCGGGTGTTTCGCGAATAAAGATATACCTTGAGGATAACGACGAGGGAGCGGCAATGCTTGCGGCGATTAAAAACGAGGGCTTCGAGATAAAAATGAGCGTTGTCGATGACAGCGACTGGGAGAATAACTGGAAGCAGTATTATAAGCCGCTCGAAATAGGCGAAAGGCTCATTGTTGTGCCCGAATGGGAGCAGACGGACTTAAGCGGCAGAGTGCCGCTGCGCTTAGACCCGGGGCTCATGTTCGGCACAGGCAGTCATGCAACCACCCGTATGTGCCTCGAGGCACTGCAAAGCTGCGCCGCCGAGGGGAAAAAAGTGCTCGACCTCGGCTGCGGCAGCGGAATACTCGGCATCGGCGCACTTGTTCTGGGTGCCGATACCTGCCTTGCCTGCGACATTGACCCAAAAGCACCCGATGTCGTTATGGATAACGCTGCCCTAAACGGCATCGGCGGCGACAGGCTCACGGTTTTTGCCGGCGATATCATAGGCGACGGTAAGCTGCGTAAGCGCCTCGGCACGGGCTTTGATATCGTGCTTGCAAACATCGTATCCGATGTCATAATACCGCTTGCACCCTTTGTGCGCTCCTTCATGGCAGAGGGGGCGGTGTTCATAACCTCCGGCATCATAGACGGAAGAGAAGCCGAGGTCGCCCAGGCACTGAGAAGTGCAGGCTTTGAAATCGAAAAACACCTCCGCGAGGAGGAATGGCACTGCTACATATGCCTATAAAAATTGCTCATCCGATAGGATGAGCAATTTTTTTATTTAGCATTATAAATATCAACAGAGTCCATGATTTTAACATCCACATCAAAGGTCGAGCCGCTGCGCCACACGGTGAAGCTTATCGTATCGCCTATATCGAGTTTTGCCTTTTCCTCGGCGATATCGGCCGTCGTGTGTGCGTCCTTGCCGTTTACCTTAATGATAATGTCGCCCTTCTTGATACCCTGCTTCTGTGCGTCGGAGTTTTTGAGCACCTCCGAAACATAAAGCCCCACGGGAATGTCGTAGTAATCGGCAATGTCCTCGGATATCGGGCCTACCGTCACGCCGATGGTAGAGCGGCCGTAGACTGCGCCGTCTGCCATAAGGGCATCTACAATGCTGCTCAGGGTGTCCGAGGGAATGGCAAAGCCTATGCCCTCGATGTTCGAGAAGCTCGAGACTATCTTCATGTTCGTGATGCCGATGACCTGTCCGCGGTCGTTAAACAGCGGTCCGCCGGAGTTGCCCTCGTTTATTGAGGTGTCGGTCTGCAAAAGATTCATGACGGCGCCGTTATAGCTGACCTCACGGCTTGTTGCGGAGATTATGCCGCTTGTCATTGTAAGGCTGTAATCCGGACTGAGGGGATTTCCGATGGCGCACACGGCGTCGCCGACGCGGATATCCTTAGAGCTTGCAAACACCGCGGGCTGAAGTCCGGTCTTTTCTATCTTCAGGATGGCTACATCACTTTGTGAGTCTGCGCCCACAAGCTTTGCGTCATAGGTCGAGCCGTCGTAAAGCTGTACGGTC
This sequence comes from Oscillospiraceae bacterium, assembly GCA_016292445.1. GTDB lineage: Bacteria > Bacillota > Clostridia > Oscillospirales > Oscillospiraceae > F23-B02. The sequence continues at coordinate 2,851 of JAEDIN010000011.1, forward strand.
GCGCGTGTGCCCTCGTCGATGACATGTGTGTTTGTGAGAATGTAACCGTCGGCGGAAACGATTATGCCGCTGCCCCAGCTATATGAATCGTCGCCCTTACCATCAAAGCTCTTTATGCCGACGACGGAAGGTGAGCAATTTTCAAAAATTTCGTTGAAGCTGAGCTTTCCTGCGCTGCCCGAGCCGATTTTAAGGCTCAGAGAGCCGCGGTTCTGCAGCTTTTCGAGCTTGACATTTGCCGGTGTGCTCGATGCCGAGGAGTAGAAGTCCTCAAAGTAGGTCTGATAGCTTTTGGGCATACCGTCCTCATTTTCCGACGCAATGTCCCAGTCGGTTTCAAATATGGCATATATTATGCCTCCAAGCAGCAAAGCGGCGCACAAAATCAGCGCAATGATGCGTGTTCTGCGTCCTCCGGGTAGCTTAGCCTCGGGCCTTTGAATGTTCGAGGCAGACGAAGCGGACTGCGTGTAATTCGGTTTGTACCAATTGTCGTTGTTATACCAGCTCATATATCCTTCTTTCTAAGCCAGTGGCAGGGTGAACACAAATTCGGTCACGCCGTCACGGCTCGTGACTGCTATGTCCTCGTCGTGACTGTTTATTATCCTCTTGACGAGATAAAGACCCAAACCGACGCCGTCCTTGTCAAGACTGCGCGAACGGTCGGATTTGTGGAAGCGGTCAAAGATAAAAGGCAGATCGTCCTGCGGAATGGTCTCGCCGCGATCCTTTATAGAAACATATGCTTTGCCGTCACGCTTATACAGCCTTATCTTGATGGTGCCGCCCACGGCGGCAAACTTGACGGCGTTATCGGTGAGATTATACAGCACCTGCGTTATGGAGTCGCGCTCGGCGAAAACGATTATCGGATCCTCGGGAAGCTGAGGATCAACATCGAGATTTTTCGCTTTGACGCGGCTTTCAAAGCTCAGAAGTGTCTGCAAAAGAAGCTCCGACAGGTCAAATTTTTTGCGCTTTGTCTTGTCGACTGCCTTGGTCTCCGCCTGCGAAAGGTCGAGCATATTTCGCACCAATCTTGCCAGTCTGCGCGTCTCGTCGGCTATCTTGTGCAGGTACTTGTCCTCCTGATCACGGGGAATGGTTCCGTCGATTATACCGTCGGCAAAGCCCGCTATCGTGGTCATCGGAGTTCGCAGCTCGTGCGAGATGTTGGCGATTAGCTCCTGACGCTTGCGGTCGGATTTTTCAAGCGAGTCTGCCATGTTGTTGAACGAATCAAGCAGCGTGCCTATCTCGTCGTCGCGATGGTCAGTATTTTCAACGCGCACCGAGAAATCTCCGAGCGCAAATTTTCTCGAAGCAACGGTGAGCTGGTCGAGAGGCTCTGCCATCTTCTTGGAAAACAGCAGCGACATGAGCATCGCTACGAGCATTACCGCGATTGCCAACGTGAGCACAACACCTATGAAGGTCTTCCACACGCCGAGGATGGCGGCATTGTCCGAGGATACGAACACATAGCCGATGACGCTGCCGTCTGACTCTATGGGCTTTGCGACAACGAGCCGCTGCTCGTGATAAAAGCCGGCGAGCGTGGTCATGCGGTCAAGTCCCTTTTCGACATGGAGGGTGTTGACCACGGTCTGGTCGAGCTGCTTTCCCAGATGCTCCTCGCAGTAGGGCACCAAATCGGAACAGGACAGCACAAGACCGTCCTGATCGCAGATGAATATATGGCATGAGCTGCTGTTTGCGATCGGGCTTATAGTCATGCGCAGGCTCCACGAGGCCAGCGACTGCTCACGGCTTAATGCCGAGGCTGCACGCACGACCTCGTCGGCACTTGCTCTCATGCTGTCTCTTGTATTATTAATGAGGTAGCTTCTTCCGAGAAAGAAGAAGGCGGTGCCTATAACAATAAAGCAGCTTAAAACGAGAAAGGCGGTCGCAAGGAAGTTTCTGAAATAAATACTTTTCATTTATCTTGCAACTTCAAACTTATAGCCCACGCCCCAGACGGTCTGCAGCGACCACTGATCGGAAACGCCCTCGAGCTTTTCGCGCAGGCGCTTTATGTGGACATCGACTGTTCTGGAGTCGCCGAAATAGTCAAAGCCCCAAACCTCGTCAAGGAGCTGATTTCTGGTGAAAACAATGTTGGGCGAGGCAGCGAGGTGGTACAGAAGCTCCATCTCCTTAGGCGGAGTATCGACCTTGACACCGTTGACGATAAGCTCGTAGGAGTCGAGATTGACGATGAGCTTGTCATAAGTAAGCTTTTTCTCCTTGGGTGCATCCTCTGCCTCGGTACGGCGCATCACGGCATGGATGCGAGCAAGCAGCTCCTTGACCTCAAAGGGCTTGGTGACATAGTCGTCTGCGCCGGAGTCAAGACCGGTGACCTTATCGGAGGTCTCACCCTTTGCGGTGAGCATTATGATAGGAACCGTGGAGACCTTGCGAATCTCGCGGCAGACCTGAATACCGTCCATTACCGGCATCATGACATCCAGCAGCACGAGGTCGGGATTATGCTCGTTGAACATGGCTATGCCTCTGCCTCCGTCGTGAGCGATGCTCACATCAAAGCCGTCCTTCTCAAGGTACAGCATCAGCAGCTCGGCGATGTTTACATCGTCTTCAACAATGAGGGCTCGTTTATTCATGATTTTTCCCCCTTAGGTGGTTTTTGATACAATTATAACGGTAATTTGATTATACATCAAGCAAAAGTATAAAGGTGAATAAAGTGTAAAACAAAAAGCCCGTCGAATTTTTTTCATTTACAAGCAGGGCGATTTCGAGTATTATTCTTAATGACCCTTTTGGATAGAGGAGCGTTGTAATGAACGACAGATTTGATTTATGCGTACCCTGCCTGCTCGGCCTTGAGGGGCCCATTGCCGACGATCTTAAAAGAATGAAGCTGAGCGATGTGCGCTCGGAAAACGGCAGAGTGTATTTTAAGGGTGATGCCGAGGCAATCGCCAAGGCGAACATAAATTTAAGGGTAGGAGAGAGGGTTCTTGTCGAGCTGGGCAGATTTGAAGCACGCAGCTTTGACGAGCTTTTCGAGAAAACTAAGGCTCTGCCGTGGGAAATGCTCATTACCCGCGATGCAGCCTTTCCCGTCAAGGGCTACAGCCTTAATTCCAAGCTGTTTTCCGTTTCCGACTGCCAGAAGATAATCAAAAAGGCGGTCGTGGAACGACTAAAGAGCGTCTACGGCATACAGTGGTTTGACGAAACCGCCGAGACCTATCAGATACAGTTTTCCATCATGAAGGATGTCGCCTCCCTGTGCATCGACACCTCCGGAGCGGGACTGCACAAGCGCGGCTACCGTCCTGCGCATAACGCAGCACCTTTAAAGGAAACGATGGCGGCGGCGATGGTAACGCTGTCGCGCTACCGCGGCAGAGAGGATTTCTGCGACCCGTTCTGCGGCAGCGGCACGATACCCATCGAAGCGGCCCTCATCGCCAAAAACCGTGCTCCGGGTCTGAACCGCCGCTTTTCGGCAATGAGCTGGCGCAGCCTTGACCAAAGTGTGTGGAACGCCGCCCGAGAGGAGGCAAGGTCAAGGGAGTTCAGCGGCGATTACCGCATAGTCGGCGCGGATATTGACCCCAACGCACTCGTGATTGCGAGGGAAAACGCAGAGCGCGCCGGCGTTGCGGACATCGTGCGCTTTGAAAAAGCCGACGCCACGAAGTTTGACCGCAAAACCGAAAAGGGCATCATCGTCACAAACCCGCCCTACGGCGAACGCATCATGGAAAAGCAGGAGGCGGAAACGCTGTACCGGCTTTTCGGCGAGGCATGGCGCAAGACGGAAAACTGGAAGCTGTACCTGCTGAGCTCGCACACCGAGTTTGAGCGCACCTTCGGCAAGACCGCCGACAAAAAGCGCAAGCTGTATAACGGCATGATAAAATGCGATTTATTTATGTACTTCTGAAACTTGTGTCGAAATATATATATAAATTCATAAAAATTTTTCCTGTTTTGCTATTGCAAAATCCGAAATATGTGTTATTATAATAATCGAATTAGCACTCACAGCTAAAGAGTGCTAATTCGATTAAACTTTATAAATAACTTTTGGAGGTAATATATATGAAGCTTAAACCTTTGGCAGACAGGATAGTTCTTGTCCAGCGTGCCGCGGAGGAAAAGACCCAGAGCGGCATCTTCCTCACCGCTTCCGCACAGGAAAAGCCCGAAATATATGAGGTCGTCGAGGTCGGACCCGGCGGCGTGGTTGACGGCAACGAGGTCAAGATGGAAGTTTCCGTCGGCGACAAGGTTCTTGTCGGTAAGTACAGCGGCAGCAAGATAAAGCTCGACGAAGTTGATTATACCATCGTCCGTCAGAGCGACATTCTCGCAATTGTAGAGTAATTGCAGCAAAGGAGCGATAATTATGGCAAAACAGATTATTTTCGGCGAAGAAGCACGCAAGGCAATTGAGCGCGGCGTAAATCAGCTTGCAGATACGGTCAAGATAACCCTCGGCCCCAAGGGCCGCAATGTTGTTCTTGACAAGAAGTTCGGCGCACCCCTCATCACCAACGACGGTGTTACCATCGCAAAGGAGATAGAGCTTGAGGACCCGTTTGAAAATATGGGTGCACAGCTTATCAAGGAAGTTTCCACCAAGACAAACGATGTTGCCGGCGACGGTACTACCAGCGCGACGGTGCTTGCACAGGCAATGATAAACGAGGGACTTAAAAACCTCGCGGCAGGCGCAAATCCCATGACCATGAAGCGCGGCATCACCAAGGCTACCGAAGCTGCCGTGGCTGCTATCCGTGCAAATTCCCAGCCCGTTTCCGGCTCGGGAGATATCACCCGTGTCGGCGCAATCTCCTCCGGCGACGAGGTCATCGGGTCTCTCATCGCAGAGGCTATGGAGAAGGTCTCCCAGAACGGCGTCATCACCATCGAGGAGTCCAAGACCGCAGAGACCTACAGCGAGGTCGTCGAGGGAATGCAGTTTGACCGCGGCTACCTGTCCCCCTACATGGCAACCGATACCGAGAAGATGGAGGCAGTTCTTGACGACGCTCTCATCCTCATTACCGATAAGAAGGTCACCAATATTCAGGAGATCCTGCCCCTGCTCGAGCAGATCGTCAAGGCAGGCAGAAAGCTGCTGATAATCGCAGAGGATGTCGAGGGTGAGGCACTTGCCACCATCATACTCAACAAGCTGCGCGGCACCTTCACCTGCGTGTGCGTCAAGGCCCCCGGCTTCGGCGACAGACGCAAGGAAATGCTGCAGGATATCGCAATTCTCACCGGCGGTCAGGTCATTTCCTCAGACCTCGGCATGGAGCTTAAGGACACCGACATCGCAATGCTCGGCCAGGCTCGTCAGGTCAAGGTCACCAAGGAGAACACCGTCATCGTTGACGGCGCAGGCGCAACCGAGGATATCAAGGCTCGTATCGGTCAGATCTCCGCTCAGATTGAGACCACCACTTCCGAGTACGACAAGGAAAAGCTCCAGGAGCGTCTTGCAAAGCTCTCCGGCGGCGTGGCGGTCATTAAGGTCGGCGCTGCAACCGAGACCGAGATGAAGGAAAAGAAGCTGCGCATCGAGGACGCGCTAAACGCAACCCGCGCAGCAGTCGAGGAAGGCATCGTAGCCGGCGGCGGCAGCGCATATGTCGCAGCCTCCAAGGCAGCAGACGCACTTGTCGCAACTCTTGAGGGCGACGAAAAGACCGGCGCGGCAATGATAGCCAAGGCACTGAAGGCACCTATCATGCAGATAGCCGCAAACGCAGGTCTTGAGGGCGCGGTCATTCTCGATAAGATCTACGGCAGCAATGAGGAAAACTTCGGCTATGACGCAGCAAAGGATGTCTACGGCAACATGATTAAGATGGGCATCATCGACCCGACCAAGGTCTGCCGCTCGGCACTCGAGAATGCAGCTTCCGTTGCCTCCATGGTTCTGACCACCGAGAGCCTCGTGACCGACATTCCCGAGAAGAATGTTGCCCCCGCAGCTCCTGCAGGCGATATGGGCATGTACTAAGCTTTTAGGGCGACCACAGACAGGAAGAAACCGGTTTAGAACGGTTCTTTTCCGCCCATACTGCATAAAAATTTCCGGTAATACACAAAGTATTGCCGGAAATTTTTATTTTGCCTGAACGAAAAATAACTCGCTCAAAACTGCAAAGCACCCTGCAAAAAGTGCTTTTGCCAATGAATATGCATTAAAACTTTTTGCAGGGCGGATTATCCCTATCTGCGGTCGCCCTATTTAGCCGCATCTGCCGCAAGCTCCAAGCATCGGACTAAAAAAGCTCACCTCACGGTGAGCTTTTTTGCGTCTTATTACTGATTTTTCTGCTGTGCAAGGTCCTTTAGTTCGACTGTAAACGGCAGCATATAGTTTTTGATGAGCTCCGGCCACATGAGGAAGTAGCTGCCGAAGGGGTTTATCACCGCGTGGCAGTTGCTCTCAAGCAGCATACGGAAATAGCTCTCCGGCTCAAGACACACCGCTTCACCCTTGTCGGCAAGGCTGCCGAAATCATCCGGACCGGTGAAAACGGGGATAAACACCTGACCGCCGGTGGTCAAGGTGACGAAACGAAGGGTACCGTTTTTGACATCGCTGCCCTTTTCAACGGCGAAATACAGCGGAGTTCTTGCAAGCTGCTCGATAATGAGCGAAAGCGTTGCCTTGTCCTGCTGCTTGGAGTCGTTGTATTTTTTGATAAGCTGCTTAATGCTGCTGCGTGAAAGTTGAGAAGTCTGTTCGGGACTCAATCCGTTAGCCATAATCTTTGCCCTCGCTGTAATTATTTGATGAACAGATTATACCACGGCTGTCAGGGCTTGTCCACCTCAATCGGTGCGGAAGCCGTCCCTGCCGACGAAGAACAGCGCAAGGGTGTCAGGCCCGACATGAGAGCCGGTGACGGGCTCGTAGCATACTGTGAGTATCTCCTTCGGCGCTGCGACCTCACGCAGTCTCGAGGCGAGATACTCCGCGTCCTCGGCACAGTCTGCGTGGGATATGCCGACTATCTGTTCGTCGGCATTTTTAATGTAATTTTCGTACACCTTGACAAGAGATTCTATCGCTCTGCGTCTGCCGCGCTCCTTTTTGATGCAGACTATCTGCCCCTTCTCGTTACCCTTGAGCATGGGCTTTATCTGCAGTACCGCACCAGCCAGCGCAACGGCGTTTGAAAGCCTGCCGGTGCGCCGTAAATGCATAAGGTCGTCAACAATGAATATCTGACACACCTTGCGGCTCAACTCGTTGAGCCGTTTTTCCGCCTCGTCAATATCCATGCCGGATTCGAGATATTCCACCGCTTTGAGCACCACGATACCCTCGCCGAGCGAGGCGCTGAGCGTGTCAACGGCACGGATATCCCTCTCGGGATACTTGGCTCTAAGCTGCTCGATGGCGACGCTTGCCGAGGCAAACGAGCCGCTTATGCCTGAGGACATACCAATGTACAAAATGTCGCTGCCTGCCTGCAAAACGGGCTCCATGTATTCCTCATATCTGAACGGATTTATCTGCGAGGTGCTGACGCTTGCGTGTTTTCTTATCGCACCGTAAAAGCCCGCACCGTCAAAGCTGCGGGTGTCGGTGCACATAAATTCCTCGCCGTTAAGGCAGTATGAAAAGGGTACGACGGTTATACCTTTTGCCTCCGTCAAGTCTGTCGGAAGGTTTGCGGAGGTGTCGGTGAATATACGATAGCTCATAGTGTCTCCTTTTTAGATGACAGCTTTTTAATCTAATCTGCCAGATTAGATTAGCACGACAACCGCATTATGTCAAGCTGCAAAGATGAAAGTTGTCATTGACTGACAAATTATTTGTGGTACAATAGCAGAGGGAAAACAAAAAATGGGGAGATTTCAATGACATATGACAAGGCACTGGTGGCTGCAAAGCTGCGCCGCTGGGAAAAGTATTTGAATAATTACCGCCTGCCGATGTGGGAGGATATTCCGGATATCGGGCTTTACATGGAGCAGATAGTAACGCTGCTCAAGGGATACTTGGACTATCTGCCGCCGGAACTAAAGGAGGAGCAGTTTATATCGGCGGCGACGATCAATAATTATGTCCGCAAGAAGATAATGCCCGAGCCGGTAAAAAAGAGGTATTATCGCACGCATATTGCGTATCTTATTATGATATGCTCACTCAAGCACTGTCTTAGTATTCCGACTTTGCAAACGATGATACCCATGGGACTTTCCGAGGAGGAGCTCAGGAGCGTATATAACTCATATGTAGTCCAGCACAGCAAGGCGGCGGTGTATTTTACAAATCAGGTGCGCCTTGCGGCGGCGGACATCCTCGACCATGAGGAGAGCACCGAGCTTTCGGCTGAAAACGCCGAGGACCTCATAATCGCAGCGGCGGTCATAAGCGGGTTTTCAAGACTTTTTGCGGAAAAAATGCTGCTTCTTGACGGCAAAACGATTGAGAACGGCGGCGATATATCACTCGACAGATAAAAAATCGACAAGATTTTGACCAAAATCAAAATCTTGTCTTTTTTTTAAAATAATTGTCCCCAAATGTGTGTTTCGCGACATAATAAAAGTAAACAGTTCGGTTAACTGTCCGACTTATTAATCCCCAATATACACTTACGGAAACGGCGGCAGGCTAATAACCTGTCGCTGTTTTCTTTCTTTAAGTCAATATGAAAAAACCTGCACATTTGTGCAGGTTTTTTGGAGCTGCTGACCAGATTCGAACTGGTGACCTCATCCTTACCAAGGATGCGCTCTACCTACTGAGCTACAGCAGCAAAGATTATGCCCCTCTTACAAGGGGCATAATGGCGACCGAGAAGGGACTTGAACCCTCGACCTCCGGCGTGACAGGCCGGCGTTCTAACCGACTGAACCACTCGGCCACGGCTCAGTTAATATAACAGATTTTTTTTCACTTGTCAATAACTTTCGAGAAATTTTTCGAGCAGTTATTTTTTCTTTTTCTTCTTTTTACCCGATTTTTTTCTTGCGGCCTTTTCCGCTGACTTTTTTTCCTTCAGCGCACGCTTAGTTTTGACATCGATCACGACCGCGCAGCAGATGAGAGCCGCCACCGCTATTATCACATACATATACCATTCCAGACCCATAGCTTATCCTCCGAGTTCAATTCATTGATATTAATATACAGGAAACATATCTGCCGTGTCAAATAAAAATATATGGACAATCCGTGCCGAAAGGGGATATAATAACCAGTACCAAAATCAACAGAGGAAGCTTATGAAAAAGAATTTGAGATTTTATATAGCACTTTGGATAAGCAAAGCCGCAATGCTTCTGCAAAGGCTTTTGGGCATGAATGCAAGCTATTTTCCCGGTAAGCTCGCGATAAAGCTCTGTCCGGACTTCTTAGGGCGCATCGACAAGCCCAAGACAATTATCACCGTCACCGGCACAAACGGCAAGACCACCTGCTGCAACATGATTTTGCAGGTGCTTTCGGAAAACGGCTATGATGTTTTGAACAACAAGGCCGGCTCGAATATCGACGCCGGCATTGCGAGCTCGCTGCTTGCCGACGCAAATCTTCTGGGCAAGGTGAAGAAGGAGCTTGCACTGTTCGAGGTCGATGAGCGCAGCTCGCTGAAGATATACGCCTACATCCACCCGGATTATGCCGTCTGCACCAATCTGTTCCGCGATTCGATCGCCAGAAATGCCCATGCCGAGTTTATAAGCTCTATCATCGAGCGTGCACTGCCCGAAGATACGCATATGATACTCAACGCCGATGACCCCATCAGCAGCCAACTCAAGATCAACAATAAGCGCACATATTTCTCCATTGCCCGACTTGACAGCGACAGGAGCGAGTGCGTAAACATCATAAACGATATGCGCTATTGTCCCAAGTGCGGCGGCAGGGTCGAGTACGAGTATGTCCGCTATCACCACATCGGCAAAATGAGATGCACAAGCTGCGGCTTCGCCTCCCCCGAGGCCGATTTCATTGCAAGCCCCGATTGGGAAAAGGGCACATTCACCGTCGCAGGTCCGGAGTGCACAGAGGAATATCCTCTTATGAGCGGCAGCATCTTTAACACCTACAATCAGACGACAGCGGTAGCACTTTTACGCACCTTCGGTCTGTCCGCCGAGGCGATAGCAAACAGCTTTGCGCATATGAGCATTGTCAAAAGCCGCTACACCAAGGCGGAAAAAAACGGCGTTGAGGTCGTTACAAACATGACCAAGGGGCAAAATCCCGTTGCCTGCTCGATAGTCTTTGACTATATCCGTGCCGAGTCCGGACAAAAGGAGGTCATCGTCATGCTCGATGATAAGACCTACAAAAAGACCACGGAGATCGTCACATGGGTGTATGACGCAGACTTCGAGTTTTTAAACGACGACAGCATAAGTCGGGTCATTGCCTGCGGTGTCCGCCTGCATGACTACCATCTGCGCCTGCTGCTGGCGGGAATACCGGAGGAAAAGATACGCTGCGTCGAAAACGAGCTTGACGCACCGTCGCAGCTCCTGCTCGACGGCACCGACAAGGTGTTTATCCTGCATGACCTGACCACACCGGAAACGACCGAAAAGGTGCGCGACGGCGTTCTTGCCGAGATCGAAAAGAGGGGGGCGGCAAAATGAAAATAGAGGTTCTGTTTCCCGAGGCGGCAAATCTTTTCGGAGATTGCTGGAATCATCGGTATCTCAAGGAATGCCTGCCCGGGGCGGAGTTCGTGTACACTTCGTTTGGCGATACGCCGGAGTTTGCAAACGGCGATGTGCAGCTTGTTTACATGGGTGCGATGACCGAGGGTGAGCAGGAGCGAGCCATAGAAAAGCTCATGCCCTACCGTGAGCGCGTTAAGCAGCTCGTTGACGGCGGCACGGTGTTTCTTATGACCGCCAACGCCGGCGAGGTTTTCTGCGACCACATCGAAAACGAGGACGGCAGCCGCATCGAGGGGCTAAAAATATTCGACCTGTACGCAAAGCGCGACATGATGCACAGGCACAACTCCACAGTGCTGTGCGATTTTGACGGCATGAAGCTCGTGGGCTTCAAGGCGGAGTTTTCGCAGCTTTACGGCGATAATTCCGAAAATCACCTTGCGACCGTGAGCTACGGCACGGGCATTAATTCAAAATGCAAGCTCGAGGGCGTGAGGATTAATAATTTCTTCTCCACTGCGATAGTAGGCCCCTTCCTTCTGATGAATCCCGAATTTGTAGAATATCTCATGAAGCTTCTCGGCGTTGAAAACCCCGAGCTGAAACATGAGCCCATCATCACGGCGGCATACGAAAGACGCCTTGCCGACATCGAAAAAATGGCGGCAAATAAATAAGCAAAACGGAGTGCGATGCACTCCGTTTTATTATAATGTAAACACCGTGACCGACGGTTTGAGGGGCTTTTCTATCGTGAGTGTGTTTGACGGCAGACGAGTAATGCCGTTCTCATCGAACAGCCCGAGAAAATCATCGACCGGCGCAAGTTTTTGGATACCTACCTTGCCGCAGCGGTAATGCATGGGAATTATCACCGTGGGCTTTATCTGCTCGCAGACGGCCTTTGCCGCCTTCGCGTCAAGAGTGTAGATGCCGCCGACGGGTATCATGAGAATGTCGATTTTTCCGAGGCAATTGAGCGTTTCCGTGTTGAGCGTGTGCCCAAGATCGCCGCAATGTGCGACGGAGAGCCCCTCGGCATTAACGACGGTGATGAGATTGCATCCTCGCTTTGCACCCATGCACTCGTCGTGGAAGGAATAAATTTGCTGCATCTTAAACCGCGGTGGTTTACCGCTGAGCATTACCGCCTCGGGGCAGTAGTGGTCGGAGTGCTTGTGACTGCAAACGACCGCATCCGCGGTCAGCGGCGGCAGCCTGAGTCCCTGCACATAGCCGGGGACATAGGGGTCAAATACCGCGCTGCCATCTTCCGAGCGCAGCATAAAGCAGGCGTGACCGTACCAAATCAGCTCCATATCGTGACCTCACAAATATTTTTCGATAAACTTATCGAGCTTTTCTTCGTATGCCATGGGTGCAAGGTGAATAGTTTCAATGTGCTTTGCCCCCTCCGTATACAGGCAGTCCTTGTCGTTCGGGCAAAGCCCGAATATCCTCGGCGCCATCGAAAACGGCACCGTTTTGTCGTCCGTGCCGTGAACGATGAGAAACGGCAGGGGCGAATTTTTGATGTTTTCGCTCACATCGGTGTCGGCAAGGTCGTAGCCGGCGATAAAGCGGTTTAATCCGGCCATAATGCCGTAGAGCGGGCCGAGCTGCGCCTTGAGTATCTCACGGGCATCGATAAAGCCGCTGTCGGAAACGATGAATTTTACGCAGTCCGGGCAGCGATCGCTCATTTTAAGCACCGTTGCGCCGCCGAGCGAAAAGCCGTGGAGGATGACCTCGATGTCCTCGCCGAACTCCGAGCGCAGAAAATCGAGCCATTTCAGACAGTCGGAGCTTTCAAAAACATCGTAGCCGAAGATGCTGCCGCCGCTTTCGCCGGAGGCGGTGTTGTCGCAGGTGAAGATATCGAAGCCGCGGCTGTTATACAGCTCATAGAACATTCCGGCGGTCTCGGCGTGCTCCGAGTGGTAGCCGTGAACGATGAACACGAGCTTTTTGCCCGGCTTCTTGCCGGCAGGATAGTAAAAGCCCTGAAGCGTCTCTCCACGGTCGGAATTTATCGTGTAGCGAATGTGCATTTTTTCGCGCAGCCTGTCGGCAGCACTGTCGCGCCGCTCATAGTAGTCCTCGGCGTGGCCCTTTTTGTCAAGCAGCAGGGTGCTGAGTCTTGAGCGGCTGCGCCAGAATACAAAGCGGTAAACATCCAAAACGGCATAGACGGGAATTGCCGCCGCAAAAAACAGAGCCTTATTCATATCAGCTCACGGGCAGCAGCGCACCCACGCTCGACAGAAGCGTGAACACGACGATGAATATCTGGAACGGCAGCGAGCCGAATTTGCCGCAGATGGGTGAGGCACCCGTGCGGTGGCGCGAGCGGTTGTAGGCTATGATGATGCCTATACCGGTGACGACCTGAATGATGCTCGCAAAGCGCGTAAAGCCAACGAAGCTTGAAACCCCGAAAAGTGCGAGAATAAGGCAGGGGGCAGAGGCGATGAGCCAGCTGAGATTTTTACTCCAGCCGGTCTGTTCGCCGACGATGTCACGCAGATTAAGAGTGTTAGCCCAAAAGCTTGTTGCCAGAGCAAGCAGAGTGAAGATGTAGCCGATGACGCTGACCCAGCCGCCGAGATGACGGGAAAGGTCAACAAGAGCACCGTCCTCGGTGATATCCTTGCCCGCACCGAGCAGAGTCATGACGGTTATGAGCAGGATAAGACAGGCGTTTATGCCCAGCCCCGTTGCAATTGCCGCACGAATGCGCTTAGGATTGCCGTTTAAGCCCTTTACGACCTGTGGAGTGCTCATGACCGCCGACAGGGAAAAGCTTATCATGCCGAACAGGGCAAGAGCGTTATTAAGACCGCGCCAGCCGGTGGGGAATGCGCTTGTTTTATTGAGCAGCGTTGCCACGAAAAGAATGCCGACAACGCCTACCATCGAGCCGACGGCGATCTTTTCACAGATGCCGACGAGCTTCATGCCGACGAACACCACACCTGCGCCGATAACATAAAAAATGAGCATACCGACAATGTCCGGCAGTCCGAACCATGAGCGGAACACGGCAGCCGCGCCGGTTAAAAATGCGCTGACATTGACGATGACCGACAGACCCAGCAGCAGGAATGCCGCCCATGTGAATATCTTTTTAATTATGCCGGAGAAAAGCTCCGAGTCAAAGCATTTGATAAACTGAGCGCCGTTATTGTTGTACGAAAGCTCGGCAATGACGAAGTGGAGCACGAGTGCTACGATGTAGCCGAATATGAGTATCCATATCATCTCGCGAAAGCTGTTGTGCGCTGCAAGATACGGTACCGAGAGTATGCCCGCACCGACGCCGTGACCGACGATGATGCTCGCAGCCTCAAAAAAAGTGAGTTCGGATTCTCCCTTGATGTTTGGCATTTATTTAATATCCTTTCGTTTTTCTGCCATTTTATCATGGAAAGGTCGAATTATCAATAAAAGAGGAGAAAATGACTTTTACACCATCAAATACTTGTATTACAATACTCTCTGTGTGCAAATGCGTACAAACAGTAGGCTTTGCAAGGGGAAAAGAGGGAAGATGGATAATAAACTCGGGCAGCTTAACAAGCAAAAGCCTATCAGAGCAGCCTGTCTTATATTAACGGATGTACTGCTTATAAACGCCGCGGCGTTTGAGGAGAACCTCATGGAGCTCAAGGGGATGAACGAGGCCTCGGAGCATGAGCTGCGTGAAAAAATAGCGCAGATAGTACCGGCCTATCACATCCCCGAGCATCAGAAAATGAAAGTATGAACATAATAACGGCAGATGAAATTCGATGGTTTGAATTTCATCTGCCGTTTTCAGCTTTCCATCTGTTTGCCGAGAAAGCTTGCGACCGTCTGGGCAAGCTTGTATTCGATATCCGTGCAGGGTGCGGAGTTTCTGGGACTGACGAACATCACGCAGCCCATCACATCGCCTTCGGATATCACGGGCGCGGCGACTGATACACAGAGATTGTCCGCGCTGTCGGATACCGAGATGCCGCCGCTTCCGTCGTAGCGGTAGGTGCTGCGGCCCTCCATGATGTGTTCGAGCTCGGCAGAAATGCGCCTATCCATAAGCTCACGCCTCGCACCGCCGGAAATTGCGATGACCGTATCCCGATCGCATACAGCGGCAATGGCGTCGGTGGACTTGTGCAGACTGTCGCATATCTGTGCGGCGAAATCGGACAGCTCACCGATAGGCGAGTATTTCTTGAAAATTACCTCGCCATCCTTGTCGGTGTAAATCTCCAACGGGTCGCCCTCGCGGATACGCATGGTGCGTCGTATCTCCTTGGGTATCACGACTCTGCCGAGGTCGTCGATTCTTCTGACTATTCCGGTTGCCTTCATGTATTTCTTTCTCCTTTGTTTTAATACTTCTTCTCCGCTATTGTTTGCAGCTTTCGGAAGAATATGCGGCAGAGCGTAAATGCTTATTGTTTTTGCACCAATAGCCGATAATGCTTTTTTGTTGTAAAAAAACCATTGCGCTGCCCGGCGACACTAAAAGACGGATGCGAAGATTGAGCGAGCTGCCGGTATAATCAAGAATGAAATAAGCCGAAAAAACAAAGCATCGAGGGGTTTTAAGCCCGCGGTGCTTTTGCACATTTATACAGGCTGAAAATTGAGAAAAATCGCACGAATTTTTGGCGAAAAAGATTACATTTCATTGACAATCAGAACAAGTGTTCATATAATGTAAATCTAATAAACTGACAAGAATGAAAAATACGAAATTTACGACCTTGTATTCAAAAAAATCTGTTTTAGGATAGAGAAAAGAATCAGCAAAAGCGTTGTTAAAAGGATTGCTGTATCCTGACATCAATTACGGAAAGCGAATAATCATGAGAAAACTAATTAGGACCATCGTGCTTATAGTGTCGATCGCCGTGTTTTGCTTTTCAGCCTACAAGCTGTATGACTATTACTCGGAAATGAAGCAGGGTGAGGCTGCTGTCGATGAACTGAAAAATGTTGCCGTCACCGAGGTCAAGGAGGGCGAGAAAGCACCCATCAGCGTTGACTTTGCGGCACTGAAGGCAGAAAATCCCGATATTGTGGCATGGCTGTATAGCGCCGATACGCCGATAAATTACCCCGTCGTGCAGTCAGACGACAACAACTACTATCTGCGCAGACTCACCGACGGCAGCTATAATTCCAACGGCACTTTGTTTATGGATTTCAGAGATGCGCCCGATTTCAGCGGCTTTAATACGATAATCTACGGCCACAGGATGAAGTCGAAGGCGATGTTCGGCACGCTGCCCGGCTACCTTGAGCAGGAGTATTACGAGGAACATCCGGTGATGTATTTGCTCACGCCGGAGGCAAGCTACAAGCTTGAGCTTGTGTCGAGCTTCATTCTCCGCTCGGACTCGGATATCTACGACCCGATGGAAAGCGACGAGGCGAAAAATGCGTTTTTGGACAAGATAGCGTCCGATTCGACCTTTAAAAGCGAAACGGAGTATTCGATAAACGACCGCTTTGTGTGTCTTTCGACCTGCACCTATGAGTTTGAAAACGCACGGCTTATGGTCGTCGGAAAACTTATAAAACTATGAAAAAGTCCCCGATTAAAAATCGGGGACTTTTTCAGTTATCTTAAAGACCGTATTCCTCGGCAAGGGTCTTGAATGCGGGGAGCGAGCGTCTGATTCTCTCATTGGAAACGCAGTAGGCGAGCCTTGCATAGCCGGGGCAGCCGAATGCGTCGCCGGGGACGAGGAGAATGTCCTTTTCCATCGCCTTGCGGCAGAAGCCTTGCGAATCGCCGTCGGGTGCTTTGATGAACAGATAAAACGCACCGTCGGGTTTTACGCAGGCAAAGCCCATGTCTTTAAGTGAGGTGTAGGCAAGAAGTCTGTTATTGTCGTACTTTGAAATGTCCACCGTTACGCCGAGACACTGTGCGGCAGCAAGCTGGAACATCGTGGACACACAGACATAGCCTAAGGCTCTGCCTGCACCGTTAACTGCGGCGCGAATATCGTCGTGAGCCTCAGCTTTCGGGGAAACGGCGAGGTAGCCGATGCGCTCACCCGGCAGCGAAAGTGACTTGCTGAACGAGTAGCAATAGATGGTGTTGTCATAAAACGCCGGAATAAACGGCACCTCAATGTCGCCGTAAACAAGCTCGCGATAGGGTTCGTCGGCAACTATGTAAATCGGATGGCCGTACTCGGCGGCTTTCCTGTTCAGAAGCTCCGAAATCGCCTTGACACTGCTTTCGGAAAGCACTGCACCGGAGGGATTGTTCGGCGAATTTATGATAAGCACGCTCGTTTTGGGCGTAAGCCTTTTTTCCAATGCGTCAAGGTCCGTCTGAAAGTCTGCGTCGCAGGGAACTTCGATGAGCCTGCCGCCTGCCTGCTCGACATAAATCTTGTACTCGGGGAAATAGGGCGCAAGCACCAGCGCGTCCTCACCCTCGGAGAGAAGAGCGGCGAGTATAATTGCAAGCGCAGACGATGCACCGTGGGTCATGTAAATGTCGTCGGGGCTGTATTCCACGCCGAAGCTGTCGGCAAGATAGCCTGCGACTGCCTTTCTGACAGACTCAAGACCTGCTGCGGGAGCGTAGGTGTGCAGCTCGATGGGGGAGACGGTTTTCATAAGCTCATCTACCGTGTCAAGGAACTTTTTCGGCGGCTCAATGCTCGGACTGCCGATGGTGAAGTCGTATACATTTTCAGGACCGACTGCCTTTGCACGCTGTGCACCGTATGCTGCAAGCTCTCTGATTATTGCGCCGGAATTGCCCCAAGTGATGTATTTGTTCGGTATCATTCTTTCCCCTCCAAATATTGTTTCAGATAGTTTATAGCCTGCTTATAGCCATCAAAGCCGAGACCCATATAGGTTTTTATGCACGCCATGCCTGCATAGGACACCTGCCGGAATGCCTCTCTCTGACTTACATCGGACAAATGCACCTCGACGGCAGGGATTGCCACCGCCTTGAGCGCGTCTAAAATCGCAACGCTGGTGTGGGTGTAGGCGGCAGGGTTAATAACGATGCCGTCAATCTTGCCAAAGGCAGATTGGATGCTGTCAACGATGTCACCCTCGTGGTTTGACTGAAAAATCTCGCACTCCACGCCGGCATCGGTGCAGCAGTCCAAAACGAACTTTTCAAGATCCTTGTAGGCCTGCCTGCCGTAGATATCAGGCTCTCTGATGCCGAGCATATTCAAGTTCGGTCCGTTAATTATAAGAAGCTTCATTTTATCATCTCCGTGATGGCGTTTACGGTGTCTTTTATATCACCGTTATTGTCGACTGTCAAATCAGCAAAGCACTCGTAAAATGACCTTCTCGAGCTGTAAAGCCTGTCCATATCGCTGCTGAGTGAGATGGGTCTGCCGTCTCGGGCAAGCTTTTTCGTGTCACGCTTTATCCATATTATAATACCGTTTTGGTGCAGCAGCTTGTAGTTATCCGGAACGGTAACGCAGCCGCCGCCGGTGGAGATAACAATACCGCTTTTTTTGCCGACCTCAGCTAAAACCTCGGTTTCCAGCTTGCGGAAGCCGCTCTCGCCCTGTGTGGCGAAAATTTCGGTGATGCTCATTCCGCCTTTTTGCGCTATAAGCACATCTGCGTCCTCAACCTGCCTACCGAGCTTTTCAGCCAGCATAGTGGAGACGGTGGATTTGCCGCTGCCGGGCATGCCGATAATGACGATGTTCTGCATTTGGTTTTTAAGTACCTTTTCAATGCGGTCAATTTCGCTGTCGGCGACGGTCTTTCCCATGAACAGCTCGCTGCTGCGCTTTGCCTGTGAAACGAGCATATAAAGGCCGCCGGCGCAGGGTATGCCGAGCCTTTCTGCCTGCATGAGCAGAGCAGTCCTTGCAGGGTTATATACAACATCGAGTACGCCGCAAAGCCCGTGAAACAGATTAAGATCAACGGCGGCTTTTCCGTTGTTCGGGTACATTCCCACGGGCGTGGTGTTTGCGATTATCTGTGCGTCTGAGTGCTTTGCAATGTTGTCGTAATTGTTCTCACCCCTGCGCGAGATAACAACAACGCTTGCGCCCAGCTTCCTGAGAACCGCCTGCGCCGTGACGGAGGCACCGCCCGTGCCGAGCACGAGAGCCTTTTTGCCCTTGACCTCGATGCCGTTGTGCAAAATGAGGTTTTCAAAGCCGAAGGCGTCGGTATTGTCGCCGAACAGACTTCCGTCGCTGCGCCGAACTATCGTGTTCACGCTGCCTATCTGCTTTGCGGTGTCAGACAGTTCTGCGCAATAGGGCATCACGGCTTTTTTGTAGGGGATGGTGACATTTATTCCGTCAAAATCGCCGTTTTTCAGAAAATTCTCAAGCTCCTCGGGAGCTTTTTCAAATAGCTTGTACTCATAGTCGGCAAGCATTGAATGTATCTGCGGTGAGTAGCTGTGACCCAGCTTCTCGCCCAAAAGTCCGCACTTTAGCATCAAATCACCTCGCTGTAGCTTCCCAGATATCCGAACTGCTCGCAAATGTCCTGAATTTCACCCATAAGCTGAATGAAATTGGGCGAGTAGACCGGCACATCAAGGTCAAAGTAGAACATGAACTCAAAATCTCTGTCCGGCAGGGGACGGCTTTCGAGCTTGTTGAGGTTAATGCCGAGGGCGTAAAATCTCGATAACGCCTTGTAAAGCGAGCCGGGGGTGTGTGGCAGCACCATCATGAGGCTGGTCCTGTTTGCACCCGGATAGATCTCAAGACTCTTTGAGATGCAGATGAAGCGTGTGTAGTTATTGCCCTTATCCTGAATGGACGCTTTCAGACATTCAAGACCGTAGAGCTTGACGCAGGAGATGCTCGAAATGGCGGCAATATCATGCCTGCCGCTCTCGGCGACCATCTTCGCCGCCGCGGCGGTATTCTCGCAGGAGATGACCTTCACGCCGGGAAGCGTCTGCAAAAATGCGCTGCACTGGCTTATCGCCTGCTCGTGGGAGTAGATCTCCTTTATGTCCTCAAGCTTTGTTCCGGGTGATGCCAGCAGATTGTGATCAACTTTAATGCGAACGCTTCTTACAATGCTGAAGCGGTGCTTCATCATGAGGTCGTACACCTTGTTTACAGAGCCTGCCGTGCTGTTTTCAAGGGGGATAACACCGTAGCGGCACAGGCCCTTTTCAATGGCTGTAAAAACTGCCTCGAAGCTCGAAAAATAGAATATATTGGGGTTTGTGAACACCTTGTCGCAGGCACGCTGGGAATATGCGCCCTCAACACCTTGGCAGGCGACCAGAGGAGCGGTCGGCAAAAGCGGCGGAGTGTTCTTGACCGCGTTTTCTATCTCATCGCAAATGCCGGAATGAGTGCCGAGCAGACGGTTCTGTCTGCTGCGGCTAAGCTCAAAAATGAGAGAATACAGCGCAAAGCCGTATTCTTTAAGCTCATCGGGCAGCTTTGAGGAAATGTCTGCGAGCTTCTGACGCTCCCTTGTCGGGTCGTAAACGCACATCGAGTTTTCTCTTTTATACTCCGCGACGAGCGCGGAAAGCTCCATACGCTTTGCAAAGAGCTCGGTAAGCTCATCGTCTACGGAGTCTATCTCACATCTTATTTCGTCAAGATTCATGTTGTTTCCTTTCGTTTTTCAAGCAGCGCATCGTAAACCGCGATGGCAGCGGCGGCCTCAATGCAGGGTACGGCCCTCGGAACGATGCAGGGGTCGTGCCTGCCGCGGACGGTGAGCTTTGCGTTTTCCATCGTTCTTAAATCAACGGTGTCCTGCTCGGCTGCAATTGACGGTGTGGGCTTGATTGCCGCCCTGAACACGATGGGCATCCCGGTCGTTATACCGCCGAGTATGCCGCCGCAGTTGTTTGTTTTCGTGATGATTTTGCCGTTTTCTACGGCAAAGGAGTCGTTATTTTGACTGCCGCGCAATCTTGCGGCATTAAAGCCCGCTCCGAACTCGATACCCTTGACTGCCGGAATACCGAATACAAGCGCTGAGATTCGGTTTTCCATTCCGCCGAACATCGGGTCTCCTATGCCGGCCGGACAGCCTAAAACGGCACATTCGATAACTCCGCCTACGGAGTCGCCGTCGGCCTTTGCGTCAAGGACGGCCCTTTTCATCTTTTCGCCGCAGTCATCGTCGATAACGGGAAAGTTCTTGCCATCCGTCGAGCAAAGCTCACCGCGGTCGGAAATGCCGCCAAGCTCGGCAATGTGAGAAATGACGCTTATGCCCTCGGCTTTGAGGAGCTGAAGACAAAGACCGCCCACAATGCACAGAGGAGCGGTGAGCCTGCCGGAAAAGTGTCCGCCGCCGGTGAAGTCCTGCGCGCCGTGATATCTTTCATCGGCGGTAAAGTCGGCGTGACCCGGACGGGGCTTATATTTAAGCTCGGAGTAATCCTTCGAGCGTGTGTTCGTATTTTTGATTATCGCCGTGAGGGGAGCGCCGCAGAGCTTTCCGTCAAAAATGCCGGAAACGAACTCGGGTGCGTCTGCCTCGGCCCTCGGCGTTGAGTATTCGTTTCTGCCCGGAGCTCTTCTCTGCATAAATCGTGCAAGCTCGCTCATATCCGGCTCAAAGCCGGAGGGCAGACCCTCGATTGTCACGCCGATAGCGGAGGAGTGGGATTGACCGAAAATCGTGAATTTTATGTTTCCGTTAAAGCTGCTGCTCATTTTTCGCACTCCAATCGACTGAAATTATCCCAGAACTTGGGGAAAGATTTGTTCACGCACTCGCAGCCGGTGACAACGACCGCTTCGGTGCAAATGCAGGAGGCGACCGCCGCGGACATCGCTATGCGGTGGTCGTTAAAGGAATTGACCGTGCCGCCGAGCAGCTTACTGCCGCCGTGGATGATAAGACCGTCGGGCAGCTCCTCGACCGAGGCACCCAAACCGTTTAGCAGTGCTGCCGTCGTCATCAGTCTGTCCGACTCCTTGAGCCTGACCCTTGCGGCGTTTATGATATGCGTGTCGCCCTCGGCGGCCGATGCGACTACGGAAACTACCGGCACAAGGTCGGGTATCTCGGACGCGTCAACCGTGCAAGCGCTCAGCTTGCCTTTTCTGACCGTGACGCTGCTTCCGCTGACGGTGACCTCAGCACCGAAACTGCGTAGAATGTCAAGTATTTTCCTGTCGCCCTGACTGGTGCCTGACGGAATGTTTTTGACCGTTATGCCTTCTTCGGAAAAAGCGCCCATGCACAGGAAAAACGCCGCATTCGAGAGGTCGCCCTCGACCGTGCAGTCATCGTTTAAGCGGTAGCACTGCCTGCCGGGTATGGTGTAAACATTGCCGTCCTTTTTAAATTCAATGCCCGACTGCCGCAGGGCGTTTTCGGTCATATCGATGTATGCGGTCGATTCAGGCTTACCCGTGACAGTCAGCGTGCTGTCCTCATCAAGAAGCGGAAGCGCGAACAGCAGACCCGAGATAAACTGCGAGGACACATTGCCCGCTATCTCATATTCGCCGCCGGTGAGCTTGCCGCCGCAAAAAAGCTCCGTGCCTCTGCGTTCAAGCGTCATGCCGTGAGCACGAAGCACCTCGTCAAGGGGGGAGAGCGGTCGCTCCGAGAGCCTGCCCTCCATTTTGAAAACGCACTTTTCGCCCAGTGCACCGCACACGGGGATCAGAAAACGCAAAGTCGAGCCGCTTTCGCCGCAGTACAAAAGCTTTACGCCGTCAGCCGGCTTTTTTGTCGGCACGACATGAAACACACCGTCTTTAAGCTCCTTAACCTCGGCGCAAAGAGTCTGCACGCAGCTTGCCGCCGCCGCGATATCCTTTGATATATCGCCGCAGTGCAGCGTTACGGGACTGCTTCCCAGGGCGGCGCAGATCAAAAGCCGCTGTGCGTGCGATTTTGAGCTTGGAGCGGAGGTAACGCCGGAGCGTGCTCCGTTAGTGAGGGTTATGTCCATGTGTTCTCCTTAACAAAGCCAATTATGCAGAGTATCGATATCGATGCTCTCAATTCGGCATGAGCCGATTCTTTCCGGTACTATAAGGTGCATTTTACCGCCGGAGATTTTCTTGTCTGCCTTCGAGGCTTCAAAAAGCTCATCGGCATTGAAGTTCGTTTCGGTCGGCAGACCGTATTTTTTCAGTGCTTTTATAATTGCATCGCGGCAATCGGCGCTGCAATAGCCCATTTCAGCCGCCGCTCTTGCGATTATCGCCATGCCTATCGCCACTGCATCGCCGTGATGCACGGCATAGCCGCTGCACTTTTCGATTGCGTGGCCGAAGCTGTGACCGAGGTTTAGAAGCATTCTCGTGCCGCGGTCAAACTCGTCCTCATTGACGATTTTGCTTTTTATCCTCACGCAGCTTGCGATGACTTCTTCCTCGCTTTCGGAGATGTGCCCCAAGGAGATAAGCTCAAACAGCTTACCGCCGTCAAGAACTCCGTATTTGACGATCTCGGCGCAGCCGCAGCGGTAATCGGCCGCAGACAGCGTTTTGAGTGTGTTCGGGTCGCAGAAAACGGCGATGGGCTGATAAAAGCAGCCTGCCTGATTTTTACCCGAGTTGAGATTGACGGCGGTCTTGCCGCCAACCGAGGAATCAACCGCCGCAAGCAGCGTTGTGGGTATCTGAACGAATGAAACTCCCCTTAAATATGTTGCCGCTGCAAATCCCGTAAGGTCGCCGGTGACGCCTCCGCCGAGGGCAACGAGTATATCCGAGCGGCTTATGTGATTGTCGCACAGGAAGTTCAGGAGCTTGCCGTAGGTGTCGAGACTTTTTGCGCCCTCACCGCCTTGGTGAACAAAGCTCAAGACCTCAAGACCTGCGTTTTCAAACGAGGCAGTGACCCTTTCGCCGTACAGAGAAAAGGTGTTGGGGCCGCTGACTATGACGGCCTTTGCGGGTTTAACGAGCTTTGCGGTCTCATCTCCCACGCGGTCGAGCAGACCACGCTCAATAAGCACATTATAATCGTTTGATGCGGAAACGGGGATGCTTGTCATCTGCCGTCTACCTCCTCCTTGCGGCGTTTGCCGTCGTCGAGAAGCCTCTCAAGCGTGTCAAAATCGTTGTTCTTAACGGCATCTCTGTACTGCTCAAGAGCGTTTATGAAAAAGTCAAGTTCACTCAAAACACAGTCGCGGTTTTCCAAAAACAGTTCCGCCCAAAGCTTGGGATTGAGCCATGCGACCCTCGTCAAGTCCTTGTAGCTGCCCGCTGAAAAGCCCTTGTGCTTTTCAGCCGTGGGACTTTTAATGTAAGCATTCGATATGATGTGCGGCATCTGCGAGGTGAAAGCGATAAGCTCGTCGTGCTTTTCGGCGGTGGTGACCGATATGCTGCCGAAGCCGACGGGGGCAAGCAGGGTCTTTACCCTGTCAAGCAGCTCAATATCGTCAAAGGACGGCGGCACAATGACCATGGGGGCGTTGTGGTAAAGGTTTGCCCTTGCATATTTGAAGCCGGATTTATGCGTACCTGCCATGGGGTGACCGCCGAGGTAGGTAAAGCCGTATTCCTCGGCGATTGGGAAGCACATTGAGCAGATCTTGCGCTTTGTGCCGCAGGCATCGATGACTATCGGCTTTTTACCGATGTGCGGTGCCATGCGTTTTAAAAACGCCTCGGCAGCCTCGGGAAACACCGCGATTATCACAAGGTCGCAGTTTCCGATATTCTCCTCGGTGAGCTCGCCGTCAACCGCGCCGCTGAGCATGGCAAACTTGAGAGTTTCCTCGGTGCGGTTACTTGCAAGCACAGTCACACCTGCTTCGTGGTATGCCTTGGCAAAAGAGCCGCCTATAAGTCCGAGCCCAACAATTCCTACCGTCATTTCGTCACGACCTCACGAATACCGTTTACCGCCCTGCACAGACTGTCGTACTCCTCGGGACGCAGTGACTGCGCACCGTCGCACAGAGCGTGCATGGGGTCGTTGTGCACCTCAATAATCAGACCGTCGCAGCCTGCGGCAACGCCTGCCAGAGCCATGGGCCGTACAAGTCTTGCAACGCCGGTCGCGTGGCTGGGATCAACGATGACGGGCAGATGGGAAAGCTCGTGAAGCAGCGGAACGACAGCAAGGTCGAGGGTATTTCTGGTGTAGTCGTCAAAGGTGCGGATACCGCGCTCGCAGAGGATAATCTGCTCATTGCCACCCGCCATGATGTACTCCGCGCTCATGAGAAGCTCTTTTATCGTGCTTGCAAGACCTCGCTTGAGCAATATGGGCTTGCGCAGCTTGCCGACCTCGCGCAGGAGGTCAAAATTCTGCATATTTCTTGCGCCTATCTGAATGACATCGACATCCTCGAACAGGGGCAGGTCGTTAACGCCCATGACCTCGGTGACGATAGGCAGACCTGTTTCCTGCCTCGCTATTTTAAGAAGCTCAATACCGGTTGCTTTAAGACCCTGAAAATCGTAGGGAGAGGTTCTCGGCTTGAACGCACCGCCGCGCAGCATATTTGCACCGCTTGCCTTGACGGCCTTTGCAATGCCGACTATCTGCTCCTCGTTTTCAACAGAGCAGGGGCCTGCAATCATGCAGAAGTTCCCACCGCCGACCTTGACATCGCCGACTGTGACGATCGTGTCGTCGGGATGGAACTTTCTGTTGCAGCATTTGAAGGGGTCGCTTACGGTCTTGACGGAGTCAACGATATCGAGACTTGCAACGAGGTCCTTGTCCACCTGAGAGGTGTCGCCGACAAGACCGAGAACGGTCTGATAGCTGCCTACGGAGATATGAATATCCACGCCCTGACTCTTGAGCCAGGAGATAAGCTGCTCTTTTTTGTCTTCCTTGGTTCCGTGTTTAAGAATTACTATCATTTCTTTTTCCTCCATAAGCAAAATAAAAATGCGGCACAGACTATTCCGTGCCGCATAAAAAATTCAAAAATGAATCTTCGTATTTTTACGCATCACAAAACAGCCCTACTATTGTGATAAGTAAAGCGATAATAGTATGCGTAAAAAGCGAAATTTTTCATAATTTCTTACCTCTGAAGCCGAAGCCGTTTCACACTTTGCAGTATAACAGTGCGGCCTTGCCGTGTCAACCAGTAAAAATCCACAATTCCGACGGCTTGGGTGATTTTTTTACACAGCAATTTGTGCAATTACTTCCCCTGCTGACGGCACCAGACCTTCATGACGAGCCAGTTGGGCAGCAATTTAACGCCCAGAACCTGAAGCCTGACGGGGAAGCCGAGAATGGACACCTTCTTTTTGCGCTTGAGATCCTTCATCGCCTTCGTGACGACCTGCTCGGCGGTGTAGTAGCGGTCAAAATATTTAATGGTGTCATCGTGAATGGCGTGGTCAAAGAACTCCGTCTTTATCCAACCGGGCGCAACCGCCATGACATGGATGCCGAGGCTTTTCAGCTCAACACCGAGAGCTCTGGAGAAACTCAGAACATAGGCCTTTGATGCACCGTATACATTTATGTACGGCACGGGCTGCCACGAGGAGTTGGACGCCATATTTATAATGTGGCTGCCCTGGGACATATAGGGGATAGCCATGTATGTGACTGCGGTAAGCGCTCTGTCGTTGAGCTCTATAATATCAAGCTGCCTATCCATGTCCATATCCTTGAACACGCCGAAAAGACCGAAGCCTGCGGCGTTGACAAGCACACGGATATCCGGCTTGTGTTCCTCAAGAAGGGACTTCAGAACGGCAAAGTTCTCACGCTTGCCGAGGTCGAGTGCAATGGGGCGTATAGCCGCCCGACATTTCGCCGAAAGCTCCTCGAGCCGCTCTTTTCTGCGTGCCACGACCCAGATCTCGTCAAGCTCAAAGTCGCGGTCGATGGCGTAAACAAACTCTCTGCCCATTCCGGAGGATGCGCCTGTGATAAGTGCAATTCTCATTTTATCTGTCCTTTCAAATTCCGCTGTTATACACCATGGATTGTACGCTATAATCTGCCGGATGTCAAACCGTCCTCTAAGGCGTTCAAAAAGTGACAAAAATGCAATTGTTTCTTGACAAATGAGAATTTGAATTTCTACAAATTATGACCTCTTAACAGAGGCTACAGCTTATCAATAAAATCCTCCAAAAGCCTTACAAATAAAGGATTTTTCGCAGTGCGCACACCTTATCCCTTTATACGGTTTCGCTTGAGCTTATGCGTCCCTTGCTACCTCATAAGGGAAAAACGAGGGAAGGAAAAACTGATAACAAGATATAACAAGGTGTGGCAATCGGGAAACTGTGATGTATGTGCAAATATATTATACTATACTGGAGGATTTTAATATGGACAAGTACAATTATAACGAGAAAAACGGTATATGCTCAACGCTCTGCTCGCCTACCGTAACAAGCTGATTGCACAAGGCAGATTATTTCGCGTGATACCGTCTGACAAATTTATTTGAAATAACCACTGCCCCATCTTGAAAAGCGGATGCACATCTGCTATAATTGGTTTGCAAGCCAAATTGTGTGGTAGGGGGGGTGAATGATTGGCAGTACGAAGCGACGGGCTTCAAACAGAAAAGCGGATCCTGCGGGCGTGCGTCAGGCTGTTTCTGGAAAACGGATACCATCAGACGACCATGGCGCAGATCCTCAAGGAAGCGCAGGTCTCCTCCAGCAGCTTTCAGAACCTTTTCCACAGCAAGGACGGCGTTTTGATGGAACTGGTGAAATTCATGTTTGAAAACCAGTTCGGCATTGCCAGAAACGTAGCGGGCGCTGTGTTGCCGCCGGTGTATGTCTATGCGGCGGAAACCGCGCTGCAGATCACGCTGACGGAGCTGAATGAAAATCTGCGGCAGATCTATCTGGAGGCCTACACCCAGCAGCGCCTGCTGGATTACATCCAGCGCGCCACGACCGGGGAGCTGTATGGCATCTTCGGCCCCTATCAGCCCGAGCTGACGGAGCAGGATTTTTACGAGCTGGAGTTTGGCTCGGCGGGGCTGATGCG
>JAEDIN010000065.1 GCA_016292445.1 Oscillospiraceae bacterium
GCGAACATAGCGGAGCTTAATACCGAGCTTGAGGAGCTCAACGCTCAGCTCGCCGAAGCCGAGGCAAACGGCGAATGGCTCAAAGCTTCAAGCACAAAAACGAAGATCAGACTCAAGCAGTCGCAGCTTGATGCCAACGAAGCGGAGCTTCAGCGTGCCGAAGAAAAGCTCGCCGAGGCGCAGCAAAAGAAGGCGGAGATAGATGCCGAGCTTGCGCCGTATAAGCAGCAGCTTGACCAAGCCAAGGCGGAGCTTGACAGCGGATATGCGCAGGTCAATGCCGGTCAGGCAGAGCTTGACAAAGCCCGTGAGCAGCTCAAAAACGCCCCTGAGCAGATAGCGCAGGGCAAGGCACAGTATGAAAAAGCGAAGAAGCAGATGGAAGAAGGCTTTGCCCAAGCCGAAAAGGAACTGAAGGACGGCAAAAAGCAGCTTGATGCGGCAAAGGCACAGCTTGACTACGCAAAATCTCAGCTTGACCGAGCCGAAAAACAGATTAAAAACATGGAGCATGCCGACACCTATGTTCTCGGCAGGGACACCAATATCGGATATGTGTGCTTTTCCAGCGATACTGATGTAGTTCAGAGCGTTGCAGGAGCATTTCCGGTGTTTTTCTTCTTGGTCGCAGCTCTTGTATGCTTGACGACCATGACCCGCATGATAGACGACCAGCGCACGCAGATAGGAATCATGAAGGCCCTCGGTTACAGCTCGTCGTCAATAATGCTCAAATATTTGATTTACTCCGGCAGCGCAACGCTGTTCGGAAGTATTATCGGTATAGGGGCAGGAGTGTTTGTGTTTCCGGCGATAATATGGTTCGGTTACAGTATAATTTACAGCTTCTCAAGCCTTGTGTTTACAATAGACTGGTCGCTTTCACTCGGAATGATAGCGGCAAATCTGCTTGTAATGCTGCTGGTGACATGGTATTGCTGCATTAAGGAACTCAAATGCGCACCCTCGGATTTGATAAGACCAAAAGCTCCCGAGGCCGGCAAGCGAATAATCCTCGAGCGAATTGGCTTTGTCTGGGAAAGACTGAGCTTTATGCAAAAGGTTTCAGCGCGTAATATTTTCCGCTATAAGAAGCGTATATTTATGATGCTGCTGGGCATCGGAGGCTGCACTGCACTTGTGCTCACGGCACTGGGTCTGAACGATACCATTCAGGGCGTTGTCGATAAACAGTATAACGATATCATTTTGTATGACTATGAGCTGTCATTGGCATATGATATGAACGCCGAGGAGCAGAAGATTTTCCTCGAAGACTGCGGAGATAATGTAGCAGAGTCATTTTTCCTTTACCGTTCGAGTGCCGATGTTCAGGCAAACGGCATAACAAAGAGCGTCACCTTGTCTGCAAGCGACGGAGAGGGGATAGCCGAGTTTATCAATTTTGAAAGCGACGGAGAAAAACTCAGCTACCCCGGGAAAGACGAAGCGATAATTAACTGTAATCTTGCGAGAATGATGGACATAGATATAGGCGATGAGATAAAGCTGACAACGGCGGATATGGAGACGCTGACGGTCACTGTAAGCGGACTTTTCGATAACTATGTCGATAATCTCGTGTTCATAAACCTTGATACCTGCGCCGTGCAATGGGGACATATGCCCGAAATAAAGGCGGCACTTCTGACAGCACCTGAGGGTGAGGATATAAACGAGTGCGCCGAAAGGATTTCCGAGGTTGACGGCGTCAGAACAATGCAGCTAAGCGCAAATTCACGCGACAGGATAAACAACATGATGTCGAGCCTCTTGTTTGTTGTTGCCATGATAATTCTCTGCGCCGGACTGCTTGCCTTCATCGTTCTGTATAACCTCACGAATATAAATATTTCCGAGCGTATACGAGAGATTGCAACGATAAAAGTGCTGGGCTTCTACCCACATGAAGCGGCAAGCTATGTTTTCAGAGAAAACCTTGTCCTCACGGGCATGGGTGCGTTGTTCGGACTGCTGCTCGGCGTGATGTTCCATGCCTTTGTTATGGACGCCATCAAGGTTGATATGATGTATTTTAAGCCCATTATATCTCCGCTCAGCTTTGCCTCTGCGATAGTGCTCACCTTTGTGTTTGCGCTCATTGTGAACGCAATAATGCGCCGCAGAATTGACAATATCGACATGGCGGGTGCGCTCAAATCGATAGAGTGATTTGACAATCGGGCGTAAATGCATTATATTTGTGAAGATAGCGGGGAGCATGAGCTTTCCGAAACATAATAGGATTGGATTAACAATGGAAAATATGCAGGCCTTATTACCGGGCTGGGAGACCGTGCGTTGCATAGGCAGCGGCAGCTCCGGCAAGGTTTACGAGCTTAAGAAAAAAGATGAATACGGCGGCGATTTTCACTCTGCACTCAAGGTAATATCCATCCCCTCATCTCAAAAAGAGTATGATGAGATGGTCAGCACAATGAGTGAATTTGCCATGCGCTCAAAGCTTCGTGATAAGGTCGAAGAAATCAGCGGAGAGTATCGTCTGATGGGTGTCCTCAGAGGTCATCCGAACATCGTCAACTGCGAGGACCAGATGATCATACCGCACGAGAACGATCTCGGCTGGGATATCTATATTCGTATGGAGCTTTTGACCTCACTGCCCGATTATGTCCGTGAAAACGGCATGACCGCCAGCGAGGTAATTAAGCTCGGCATTGACATTTGCAGCGCGCTTGAGCTGTGCCGCAGCAACAATATCGTGCACAGGGATATAAAGCCGCAGAATATCTTTGTCAGCAAGTACGGCAGCTTCAAGCTTGGCGACTTCGGCGTTGCAAAGGTCACGAGCATCAGGGACCGTGCAGATATGGTAGGTACATATTCTTATATGGCACCCGAGGTCTATAAGGGTAAGCCGTATGACGACAGGGTGGATATCTACTCTCTCGGCATGGTACTCTACTGGCTGCTAAACGAGCGCAGAGGTCCGTTCCTGCCGCTTGCGGAAGCCCCGACTTCGGAGCAGCTTGCGGAGGCTCAACTACTCCGATACAAAGGCGAACCTCTGCCGGCACCGAAAAACGGAAATCAGGCATTGAAACAGCTTGTGCTTAAGGCTTGCGCATACGAAAGCGCAGACCGTTTCTCAAGCCCCTCGGAAATGAAGCAGGCACTTATTCTTGCTGCAAGCGGTAAAGCAGTATTTGAGACGCGTCAGGCAGATTTGAGCAGCGATGCGACCGTCCGCGAGGAGTTTCCGCGGCGTGAGCCGGAAAGAAAAGCGCCGCCACCGCCGCCGGTGCAGGAAAAGCCAAAGCCTCAGCCGCAGGCAAAAAAGACCGAACCGGCAAAAAAAGAAAAGCCCGACAGCAAAACGGTGTCGCAGTTTGTCGTTGCAATAGCCGTAACCGCAGTTGCGATGATAGCTGCGGTGCTGATATTCCTTGGTATCAGCAAGGGATGGTTTAATTCCGATGCAAAACCCACGGAAAGCGCCGCCCCTACTCCGACAGCAACCGTTGAGCCTACAAAAAAGCCGCAGATCACTTCCGTAATGATAAGCTCACCGAGACTGATAATGACCGAGGGCGACTCCGCAGTGCTGACCGTAAGCTGTGTGCCCGAACCGCAATCCGAAGCAGATAAGCCGGAATATGTCTGGAAAAGCAGTGATTCCTCCGTTGCAAGCGTTGACGACAACGGCAATGTCGAGGCAGCGAGTGAAGGCACGGCGACTATTATGGTCTATATCAAAGACAAGATGGAACTGCATGATGAGTGCATGGTCATCGTCGAAAAACCGTTCGTGACCGAGCTCAAGATAGAGCAAATGCCGACAAAAACGGTTTACATGGTTGGTGAGGAACTCGACACTACGGGACTTGTCCTGCGAGCCTATTACAATAACGGCACGGCCGAGCGCATAACAAATCCCGAGGAATACACCGCCGAGTGCAGCATGGAGGGCTTCGGCAGCAAGACCGTGACCGTATCCTACGGCGGAGCAACTGCCGAATATACAATCAGAATAAGCTTGTTTGGATAAAAAGATAAAGCCCCTCCGTTTGGATGGGCTTTATCTTTTTTATATTCATTTGCCGAGCTTAGCGAAGAATTTGAATGTAAGCGGCCAGACTAAACCTGCAAACAGGATTACGATGAAATATCTCACACCGTGTGCTACCGCGTGACCGCCGAACAGTGCAAGCAGGGGAGCTTTCAGGGCAGCCTTTATGCCGACTGTAACGCCGAGGCCGACAACGACCTTGATTATCTGCGCCCACCAAACCGCCTCGGTGGGGAAATTGATGTATTTTCTGTCAAGATGGAAAACAAGCAGCAGACCGATCGAGCAGAAAAGAATCATATACGCATTTTTAAGACCGGAGTTGAAGTTACCCATGTCGATGTCGGCAGGGAAGCTGTAGAGCTCAACGAAAGCAACGAATGCGCCTGCAAGCAGGATAAAGACGGTAAAAAGTATGTATATTCTCTTGGGCTTTTCGTCCATATCGCGGAAAAACGGATACAGTGCGAACATGAGGATGAGACCGATACCCAACGACACGCCGACATCAAGCGGTGTGTGTACGCCGACATACATTCTGGAAAAAGCCGTCAAAGCGATAAGCAGTACAAGTACTATCCGAAGCGCGGTGTTTTTAGTGTATCTTGCAGGAGCACCGAGGGTCGCAAAGGCGTTTTGCGTATGTCCGCTGGGGAAGGAGTAACCTGTTGCCTCAGCCCTTGCACTTTCAACTATGGTAAAATCGGGGTCCTTGACCCAAGGGCGGGGTATTCTGAACCACAGCTTCAAAAACTGATTTATAATAGTGCCTGCAAAGCCGACTGTCATCATGTAATAGCCGCATTTTTTGCTGATGCACCAAAAAACAATTATTGCGGCGGCAATGAAAACGGTTTCGCCGCCGAGATTAGTGACAAGAGCCATGAGCTTGTCAAGAAGTGGAGTTCTAATGCTCTCGAGAGCGTATAGCAGTTCCATAAAGCACCTCGCATTATTCAATATGGCAACATTTTACCACATAAAAGATGCGTCTGCAAGGCAGACGCATCTTTTATACTATGTATTTACGCTTCGGAAATGATTCTGTTGATGACCTTTGCCGTACGAGCTTTGTTAAACACAACGGGAACGGGGTACAGGGGGTTGCACTCCTTAAGTGCCCATTCGGTCATCTGGGGGATATGCTCGGGCTGAATATGGTCAAAACCGGTGGGGATGCCCATGCGCTTATTCATCGCACGGATCTCGGCGATAAATGCCTTTGCCTTTTCCTCGTCGGTACCGGTGGTCATTACTCCGGTCAGCCCGGCAAGGTGAGCAAGCTTCTCATAAATGACGGAACCGTATTCTTCCAGAACTATGGGGAGGATTACTGCATTTGCAAGACCGTGGGGGGTGTTGTACAGACCTCCGAGAGTATGCGCGATAGCGTGTATATTACCGACACCGACACGGGTAAAGGCGAAGCCTGCCTTGTAAGAGGCAATCAGCATTTCCTGACGGGCCTCCATGTCGTTGCCGTCGTTATAAGCTCTCTCAAGGTACTTGAAAATAGCAACCGTTGCTTCCTCTGCAAGACGGATAGTCTCCTTGGTGTTGATTGTCCATGAGATATAAGCCTCAATTGCATGAGTCAACGCGTCCATACCGGTGGTAGCGGTGGTTTTGGGAGGAAGATTGCGGGTAAGCTCGGGATCAAGTATTGCGTACTTAGGAACAAGGAACAGATCCATGATAGCGTATTTGTGATGGGTCTCCTCGTCGGTGATAACTGCTGCTATCGTGGTCTCCGAGCCGGTTCCTGCGGTAGTGGGAACTGCGACAAAGGTAGGTATCTTATGCATTACCTTGAAAATACCGGCCATATTGTTTACCGATTTATTGGGCCTGACTACACGGGCAGCCGCACCCTTTGCGGCGTCCAGAGGGGAGCCGCCGCCGATTGCGAGAAATCCGTCGCAATTGTTTTCGAGATACATCTTCTGAATCTCGTTAACGACCTTGACGGTGGGGTTAGCGGAAACCTCGCTGTAATGAACATATTCAATGCCGGCCTTCTCAAGAGCCTCTTTTGCAATAGGGGCAATCGTCTTGCCGACGGTGCGACCGGTAACTATAATTACCTTTTTATTACCGTTTTTCGCAAAAAGCTCGGGAGCCTTTACTATTGCTCCCTCACCGGTTATAGTAATGGGCTTGCGCCAGTAAAGAAGTCTTGCGCCGATATCAAATGCTTTCTGATATCCGCGGTAATATGCGCGCTTTAGAGCCTCCATGTGGTGTGATCTCCTTTCAAATCTATATCATAATTTTAATATATTGCAGCATTTTAGTCAAGATAAATAATACTTGACAATATCGATAATCGATATTACAATACGATCAAACATCGAATATCGATATAAGGAGGATACATCTATGGCGAGGAAGAAGTTCTCAACGCTGACAGAGCCGATGTTTTATCTTCTTATGGCATTGAGAGACGGAGATAAGTGCGGCATCGAAATAAGCACATTTATTGCACGCAGAAGCGCAGATAGGGTTAAGCTCGGCCCGGGAACGCTGTATGCTCTGCTTGGTGATTTTGAGCGTGAGAGCATAATAAGGCAATCGGGCGCAGACGGGAAAAGAAAGACCTACAGCATAACTCAGGCAGGCAACGACTTGTATGATGATGAGATTATGAGATTGAAAAGCTGTATTAACGATGCTGAAGGAGGACAGGAACATGAGTAAT